>JASHTO010000278.1 GCA_030040515.1 Terriglobia bacterium | reverse complement strand
AGCATACGGAGCTGGGATAGTTGTATGTGGTGTTGCTGTCCACATCGATGCTGAAGGTTCGGCCATCGAGAGTCTGAAGCGTAAATCCCTCTTGATTCGGATTCGCCGTAGTTGAAGTGAAGGTGCTCTCAACCGTTCCTTCAACATAGCCCATCTGGGGTCTTGGCGCCGGCAGCGTCGAAATCGTGACGCCGTTGGTGGCGGCAAGATTCACCGACAAATCTGACTGGATGACGGTATCCAAATTAACGTCGAGAAGGAACGCCAGGGGCGAACTCGCGCTCAGGGTGATGGGAAATGGCGATGAGGAGAAGGTCAGGGTTAGAGGCGTGGTGGTGGGTTGGAGCGTGCATACAGTGTCGTTGGCGCAGCCTGATGTCGTGGCGCCCGTGTTGTTATAAATCGTCAATTGCGGATTGGCGAAGGTTAGCGCCAGGCTGGTGTAATCTCCCGCCGCCACGTTCTGGCTTCCCAAGAAAGCCGAGTTGGTTTGAAGGTCCGTTACATTCACGGGGATGGAACCATTGCTGGGCAGAAGCGACACCGTGCTCCCCGAAGAGGAGGTAAGCGTTGCAGCGGTGATGTTCAACTGGAAGAACAGGACGGTTACTCCGGTGGGTGGCTGGTCAGTCATGGAGAGACCCACAGGAGATTGCGAGAGGTTTGAACTCGTTGTGGTGGTTGGAGTAGAGGACTGGCTTCCACAACCCGACATGAATACAAACATTGCCCCGGTGAAGAGTAGAAGTGCGACCTTGCGCATCTTTAAGCCTCCTTGGCGGTGTTTCAAAGATCTGTGCGAATCAGGCCCCGGCCGTCCTTTTCCGGCTCTTGTGCGGGCGTCCAAGTCGCACGACAAAGTGTCATTGTCGGTCTCAAGACTCGCAATCGTCGTTCCAACCTCTCTGCGCATGCAACCCTCTGAAAAGACGTGGCTTGCTCGTGCGTCAGACAACCTCTGCCGCTACTTTATTACATGGTGTAGATGCGAAATTACATTGCGCAGATTCGCCAGAGTGAATGCGGCTGTTTCCTTCGCCGGTTCGGTGGCATCCTGGGGGAAAACGGGAAAGGATTCTATCACTCCAAACCTCATGAAAGCAGACCACCCTTACGTCTGAACCCGAAGGATAGGCGGAGGTTGCTTTGCAAAGAGAATTTTACAAGCTGGTTCGTGGATTTCGCACGCTCGGCGCGAGGGGTCAGACTTTCGCCGATCACGGTGCCGTGCTACGATTCCCGGATATCTGGGAGGCGAACGTTGACAGCATCCAGAGTTAGCGCTCTGAAAGCTCCAGAGCAGGTAGCCACGGCACGATTTTTGTGCCGTGGGCTCTGGTTTCTTTGGGAAGAACCCACGGCATAAGAGGCATGCCGTGACTACCCGTTGGGTAGGCGCTTTGATGGCTGAAAAGTCAGGTTTCAAAGATCGGGTTCGTCCTCAATTTTCCCGATGTTTCAAGTGGCTATACGGACTTGCCACGCCGAGTGTTCGCCATAAGGTTGCGAATCTCCCCGGCGTACTGCCATTCTATGAAACGGGTGTTTAAACCCTTGCTCTTTCCCACCCAAACTGTGGAGGGGTTGGCAAGGATCTCCTTTCCGGGCTTCACGATGTACGTCGACCCCAAAGACACGATGGGCGACATGGCGCTGGGAGGAGCCTGGGAAGCCGCCACCAGCCACGTTTTCAGGGAAGTCATCAAGCCGGGAGATGTGGTCATCGATGTTGGAGCTCATTGGGGCTACTTCACCCTCCTGGCGGCTTCCCTGTGCACTCATTCCGGAGTGGTTTATGCCTTCGAGCCCCACCCGAGAAACTTTGCCATGCTGACGAAGAATGTCGCCGCCAATCAACTGTCCAACGTTGTGGCAGTCCAGAAGGCCGTATCGGACCGGGCCGGTGAAACCCTGCTGTTTGAAGCCCGCGGAGCCGGAGGTCACAGCTTGAATCCCCTGCCGGCGCAATGGAGAGTGAACGAGGGGACCGTGCCGCAATCAACGCTTGTGACGTCAACGAGTTTGGATGATTTTTTTCGTGGCCGTCCTATCCAACCCAAGCTGACGAAGATGGACATTGAGGGGAGCGAGCCCCGCGCTGTGGAGGGTATGCTGGATTTGATCGTACAAAATCCCCAGATGGTCTTGATCGCGGAAGTGAACCCGCTTTATCTTGATCGGGAGGCCTCCATCGGTTTTGTGGAAAAGCTTGCTAGCCTCGGGTTCGAGATGGTCGTCATCAATGAAGAGCGACGGCAACTGGAATTTGCCTCGACCGCAGAACTTCTAAACCGGTTCCGCAAGGACCGTGCCCTGGAGGAGATCAATCTCCTCTGCACACGCTCTGCGGAGGTCATGCAATTACTGCTGGGAACGGAGCAACGGCGGCCCGGGCAAATCCAAATTGTCAGCGTTCGGGACAAAAACCGAACGTCGTAGCGCCGCTCGTACGCGCGGATGGCTCGCCGTGCCGCGCTACGATTTGCGGACATCTGGGAGGCGAATCCATGAGACGATTCCTGCTGCTTTTTTTCGTGTGCCTTGCCCTCAGCCAATTTGCGGCTGGAAGCAGTCCGCAATCAAATCCGCAACCTGGGGAAGAATATCCACTCGGACCCGATTCCCAGCGCCAACCGGGTGTGCCGCAGGGCAAAGTTACAAAATACACCTGGACGAGCAAGATATTTCCGGGCACGGTCCGGGACTATTACGTTTACATCCCTGCGCAGTACACGCCGGACAAGCCCGCCTGCGTCATGTTGTTTGAGGACGGTAAAAGCTTTGTATCGGAGGACGGCCGCGGACGCATCCCTATCGTGTTTGACAATCTCATTGCCAAGCACGAAATGCCGGTTACCATCGCCATCCTGATTGATCCCGGCGTGTTGAAAAATTCAGCAGGCAAGACGATTCGCATCAATCGCAGCTACGAATACGACAGCCTGAGCGACCGCTACGCGCGATTTCTCCTCGACGAAATTCTTCCCGAGGTCGCGAAGACCTACAATCTCTCCAAAGATCCCAACGACCGCGCGATTTCCGGTGGCAGCTCAGGCGGAATCTGCTCCTTCACCGTGGCTTGGCTGCATCCCGAGGCCTTCCATCGCGTGCTCAGCTTCATCGGCAGCTTCGCCGACCTGCGCGGCGGCGACATCTATCCCGCGCTGATTCGCAAAACCGAGCCCAAGCCGATTCGAGTTTTCCTTCAGGACGGCAGCCACGACCTGAACATCTTCGCCGGCGACTGGTGGCTGGCCAATCAGTCGATGGCTTCCGCGCTCGCCTTCGCCGGATACGATTTCAAATTCGTTACTGGAGACAAAGACCACGACATGATTCAGGGCGGAGCCATCCTGCCCGACGCCCTGCGCTGGCTGTGGCGCGATTATCCCACACCGATTGCGAAACCCAAACTTGATCATCTTGATGACCGGCAAACCGGTTTGGCAGACATTTCGCCGGATTGGGAATGGGTGGCGACTCTGGGCGTCGGATCGCACTCGAAACCATCCAGTTCGCTTCTGGTGCGCAACCCTTGGTTACGCGGTGCGCGCGGAATTACAGCGGATCAACAAGGAAACGTCTTTGTGGCGGATTCGCTCGGAAAGTCAATTTATCGGATCGACCCGGACGGAAAGGCCGCAGTTTTCGTCAAAGACGCGGGTGGCGCGCATGGGCTCACGTTCGGAACGGATGGCCGGCTCTATGCCTGCCGTGATGATGTGATTCTCAGCTTTTCACCGGATGGAACAACGACTCGGGCACTCGAAGGGGACGTCCCCTGCCAGGACATTGTGGGGGCAAATGGAGGAGAGTTTTATTTCACCGGAAATGGCGGGATCACCCACTACAAACCCGGCAATCACAATGTGTATGGGCCGAATGAGGATTGGGGATTTCATCAGATGGTTGCAAACGGCCTCTGCCTATCGCCCGACCGATCTTTGCTCTATGCCAGTGACCCGAATGGCAAATGGGTTTGGTCGTACCAGGTAAATTCGGATGGTTCGCTATCAAATGGGGAACCGTACTTTCGCCTGGAGACGACGGACGAGGGCTCGGCCAGCGGCGCGGCGGGCATGGCCGTGGACAGCAAGGGCATCCTTTACGTGTCGACACTGCTCGGAATTCAGATTTTGGATGCGCAGGGAAGAGTGGTGGGAATCCTCAATCGACCGGAGCAGGCAGATCCGGCGTCTGGCCCAGTATCCGGCGTGGCATTCGGAGGTGCGGACCACCAGTACCTTTACGCCGTTGTGGGCGACCAGGTTTTCCGCCGGCAACTCATTCCCAAAACGGCAAAACCCTGAATCTCGTAGGGGCACCCCTTGTGGGTGACCTTGCGCCAGCAACGCTGACCCGCAGGGCAGGCACGACCCGTCGCCCCGCCTCCCAGAGTTGTACGGCGGGCAGGCCGAAGACGGCTTTGGGTCGCAGGGCGAGGCCTGCCCCTACTCGACTTAAACTCGAATCACCTTACGAATCGTACGACTCCGAACGACCACGGCGAATGGAACGAATGGCTGTCACTCTGCACAGGACTCCAGGAGAGCAGCCGCCGCTGGCCTTTCACGCCGGGTCCGTCGGCGCGGAAAAAATTCACGCGCCATTCGTCCCCAGCCTTAATCGCATTGCCGCCGTCCATTGCGCTCACAGGAATGCGCATCTCGCACGTCCACACGTGCTTTGCGGCGTCAATGTGCGTGGCGTGTTCGAAGCCTGAATTCCAATTCGCATCATTGAAAGGTTTTTTGTCGAGATCGATCTCCAAATCGATCCAAAGGTTGTTGGGGGCGACCTCAAATTCGTAATAGTGCCGCATCCGCTCGGGCTGCGGATTCAGAAAAACCTCCACGACGTCCCGCTCCCAGAGCGTCCAGAAATCCTTCGTGGGATCCTTGTCCGCGAATACGTTCAAAGCCGTGTATTTGCACCGATATCCAAAGTAGATGTAACTGGCGGTCCAGAGTGAAGCGATTTGTGTGGCAGCTTCAGGATGCACAGCCGAACTAAAGGCGTCGCGATCAAACTTCAACCATTTTGTCCGTTTCCAGGCGGGATGATCCAGCTTACCGTCCGGAACGAAATCCTGTTCAGAATGTTTCGAAGTCATGCGGCTGCTGCTGATGTAACTGCCTGGTTGCGACTCGGGACGGGCGGCTGCCCCGGACATGCATATGCCTCCATAAATCAGAGTGAGGCTAGCCAACGTCCACGAAATCGGTTTCATAGAATAATTCGAGGGCCTGACGCCTCTCGACAATGACCTCATCGTGGTAATTTTACCTCTCCCGTAATGGTCAATCTTGCGGAAACCCCGCTTCCCGCTTCTCCCGGCTGGCTGCCACCCAGAATCACTGCATAATCGCCCGGCTCAATCACGTGCTCACCTTGTTCATTCACCATGCTCAGGTCTCGGGGGTTGAGTGTGAAGCTCACCGGGCGAACCTGCCCCGGTTCCAGGTGTACGCGGGCGAAGCCGCGCAGGGCGCGCACGGGGGCGCCGGCAATTCTCGGAAACTCCAGGTAAAGCTCCGCCACTTCATCGCCCTCGATTTTCGAAGTGTTGCGAACATTCGCCTCAACCTTCAGCGGACTTCCGGCCTCAAGCTGCGTGGGCGAAAGCTTCAGGCCGCTGTATTCAAACGTCGAGTAACTCAATCCATAGCCGAACCCATACAGCGGCTTGCCCTGAAAGTATCGGTAGGTGCGATTCTGCATCGAGTAATCTTCGAAGGGCGGCAACTGATCGAGTGACGCATAAAACGTGACGGGCAGGCGGCCGCTGGGATTATTCATTCCGGCCAGGGTTTGGGCAATCGCTGTGCCCCCTTCTTCACCCGGATACCACGCTTCCAGCACCGCCATCGCGTGTTCCTGCGCCCAGTCCGCCGCCAGAGCGCTTCCGCTCATCAAGACCACCACCAGCGGCTTGCCGGTTGCCGCCAGTGCTTCCAGCAATTGCTTTTGTGGTGTGGGCAGCCCGATGTCCGTGCGGTCGCCGCCGCTGAAGCCCGGCACATGGATAGGCATCTCTTCGCCTTCGAGATTGGGCGAGAGACCGACGAACGCCACCACTGCGTCGGCGGCCTGCGCGGCCTTGAGGGCTTCATCACGCAAAACCTCCACGGGCGGCTGCCAATTCAGAATAACCGGGCCGGCGGAGAGAGTTGAGAAGTGGACGCACTCAAACTCCAGCTTGTGCGGCTTGACGTCTTCAAAATTCACCTGAAAAGTTGACGGCGGCTCATTCTTTCCGTTCTCCTTCCAGGTGGAAGGCACTTCCACGACGGTGTCGAGAACCTTCCGATCATCCAGTGAAACGCGATAGCCCAACTTGCCGCCTCCGGGATGCCAACCCAGGTTAGGTACGTTGAAGGTATAGGAACCCGGGCCGGGCGGAGTGAGCGTGCCGGTCCAACGCACAGCATATGCCGTCGCGGAAAGGCCCGGCACGGGCGCGGCGGCGTCCCAATCGAATTGAATCTGCGCGTCCGTGCGCGTCAGCAGGGGTTTGCCGGAGAAGTCCGCCGTGGAAAAATATTCGCCTTTCAATCCGTGTGCGGCAACAGGGCCCTCCAGATGAAACACCGAGGAAGGCACCGGCACCGGCAACTCTTCCACATAGGGTGAGCCCTGGGCGTACAGAATCTTCATCCTCCCGCCTAACAGCCTGCGGATTCCCTCCAGCGGGTAAACCGGATTCGAGGGTGTCGCGCTGTAGTTCCCTTCGAGAGAGGCCAGGGACTCGGCGTTCGGTCCGATTACGGCGAGAGTCTGGATGTTCGACTTCAACGGCAGAAATCCATTTTGGTTCTTCAGCAACACCATCGACTCCCGCGCCGCGCGCAGGGAGAGTTGGCGATGCTGCGGCGAATCGTTTTGGGAAAAAGGAATTTGGTTGAAGGCCACGGCGCCGGGCGGGTCAAACATGCCCAATCGGATTCGCGCAGTAAACAAGCGCTTCAGGGAAACATCAATAGCGCTTTCCTTGATTAATCCATCGCTCACAGCCTTGACCAGATCCACATACTCGTTGCCGCAAGTCGTATCGGTGCCGGCGAGCACTGCCGCGGCGGAACCGTGCTCATTATCCGGAGTGAATTTGTGGCCGGCGGTGATGTCACCCACGGCGCCGCAGTCGGAAGTCACGTAGCCCTGGAATTTCCATGCGTCGCGCAACGTGTCTTGCAGCAGAAATTTGCTGGCGCAGGCGGGCACACCGTCAATGGCGTTATAGGCGCACATCACGGAGTCGGCGTGGCCCTCCACCACCGTGGCGCGGAAGGCGGGCAGGTAAGTGTCTTCCAGGTCGTGCGGGGAAGGGGTGACGTCGAACTTATGGCGCATCGACTCCGGGCCGCTGTGCACGGCATAATGCTTCGGCGTGGCGATGACCTTGAAATATTTCGGGTCGTTCCCCTGCATCCCGGTTACGAAAGCAACGCCCAGGCGCGCGGTAAGATAAGGATCCTCGCCGTAAGTTTCCTGCCCGCGTCCCCAGCGCGGATCGCGGAAAATGTTGATGTTGGGCGACCAGAAGTCCAGGCCGTAGTAGGTGCGGTGATTGCCCTCGCGCTGTGCCTGGTTGTACTTGGCGCGCGCTTCGGTGGCGATTGTCTCGCCTTCGGTATGAATCAGGTCGTAATCCCAGGTGGCGGCCATGCCGATGGCCTGCGGAAATACCGTGGCATAACCGGCGCGCGCCACGCCGTGCAGAGCTTCGCTCCACCAGTCGTAGGAGGGAACCCCGAGCCGCGCGATCTCCGGCGCCGTGTGCTGCATCTGCCGGACCTTTTCCTCGAGCGTCATGCGGGAGATGAGGTCGTCAACGCGCTGCTCAATCGGCAGGGAAGTGTTGAGATAAGCGGGCGGGCCGTTCTGCTGTTGAGCGGGAGCTGATCCCACCAGCACGAAGATCATCACCAGCGTGATGTACCCAACAGTCATCCCACGATTCCGCCTTGTCCGCATCTTTTGCCCCTCCATTTGAAAACCCACAAACCTTTACCATAGCGTGGAGGCTTGCTGCAA
>JASHTO010000277.1 GCA_030040515.1 Terriglobia bacterium | reverse complement strand
TTTCGCAATGTGTTCTTCATGTCAATCCTCCTTTTTTTACCTTTAGCTGTCAGCTATCGGCTGTCAGCTTCACTTGTAGATCGCCGTAATCGTCACCGGCGCGCTGGTGCCGTACGACGAGCACGCAAACGCGTACTCGACGTACTGCCCGAAGCCGGGCGCGGCGGTGCCGCTGACCGTGGTGGTGGTCACGCCCGTCGTGACCGCGGCCTGTTGATAGATGTCCCAGGCGTTGATGGCATTGGTCGTCACGCTTACCGAAGCCGCACTGCCCAGGTTGAGAAAATTGATGCCGTCGTAGCTGGTCTTGGCCTGGACCGTGCACCCGGAATACGTGCCCGAGATCGTGCCGAACACCCAGGTGACGTGCGCGGTGGTGACCCCATTGACGGACGTAGGATTTGTGGATATACCTGATCCAGTGATACTCAGCACAGGATTATCCAGAATGTATCCGAAACTCGGAAAGCGGTGCGAGCTGTAGGCGTCGGCCATCACCTGCGGCAGACGCAGCGTGGGAAGCGCCAGCAGCACCGCCCCGATCGCCATGCTGAGTGAAATAATCAAAGAGTTTCTTAAGGTTCGCATAGGTTCTCCCTTAAATTCATTTTGCGATCCCGCCCAGGCGGGATGGTTCAATCTCCGTATTTCCCCACCACGTCCTCGTCGACATAGTCCTGAAACCCCAATTCATTTCGCAGGCGGTTCACGCTGGCGCGGTCTGAAATCCAGGCGCCCGACTGCGCCAGTTCGTTGATGATGGCCGACATGGCGTAAATCGACCGCGCCTGCACGTTGGAAGCAATCAGGCGCGGCACGGGCGCGTCCTGGCCGAAGTTCCACTGGACCAGGCGCCGAATCGTGGAGTTGCGGATCTGGTGCGCGATGTAATCCGCGGTGTTCTGCGTGGCGAGCAGGAAGAAATCGGTTTGGGATTCGCCCAGCGCGCGCGAGCCGCTCTGCGTCTGCCCGAGTTCCATGAACATGGCCAGGCACGCCGTGGCGATCTGCTGCTTGTGGTGCTGAATCGAGGGCAGAATCTCGCGGATGCGGCCCTCGATTCCAACGAGTTTGAATTCGGCACCGTTGGGCAAAGACAAGCCGGTCTTTTCGTGCGCGGCGAGCTGCGTCACCCAGTTCTGCGCGGTCTGCACGTCCTGGCGCGAGGGATTGGGCGGCAGCAGAATCATGGGCACGCCCAGGGAATTGCGCTCGCAGGCGATGGCGTCAATCCGTTCCAGGTGCTTCTTCACAAACCAGTGCGGATACATGGCGCGCGTGAGCGGAATGCCCCAGAAGTTCGCGCCTTCCTGCTCGTGCGTAAAAATGCAGGCTTTGTCCGTGGGCAGCAGAACGTATTCAAAGCGATTCGAGCGGTAGCCCCACTGCTCGAGCGCGTAAAGCGTTTCGCCGTCGTCGTAGATAAACGGCGGCAGCGTGGGATCGACCGAGTGCGGATCGGTGTGCCAGCGATAAAAAGTAAGCGCCTGGCGATCGCACAGGCTGCGCACGCGGATGCGGTCTCCGTCCACCCTCATCACTTCTTCGTAGCAGGCCGCGCCGAAATCCTGCATGCGCAGCGCGCACCGCACCACGTCTTTCCAATTCTGCGTGTGCCATGAGCCGCGATGATCTTTCCATTCGAGCCCGTTGAAAAAATTGTCGCGAACAAATTCGCAGACTTCCTTGGCCTTGGCCTCGGTCTGCTGTCCTGCGCCCGTGCTGCTCACGGCGTTCGGCGAATCGAAACTCGAAACTGGAAACTCGAAAGTCGCCCCGAGTTCCGAATTTCGACTTTCGGATTTCGACACGTCCCCAGGCACAACCTCCCACCGTGCCGACATAATGGGCAGCTTGCAGGCGCGCAGCGTGCCCGCCACCTGGCCATCGCCGCGCCGCATTTCCTGATACGTCCAGATGCCGTTGATGCCCTCGAGCTTGGGGTTGTATTCCCCCAGTTCGCGAATGAATCCCGAAGTGATGGGAGTGCCGGGAAGGCCCATGACGGGAACCCAGCCGGTGCGAATGCGCTCCGAGTATGCCGCGGCGGAAATCGGTTCGGGAGCAGGCTGTGCCGGCACGGGACTCTGCGGCGCAACGGGAAGGCCGCCCGTTGTCGTCATGGGTGATGGGGTAAGCGGCAGGCGGTCGGCCGTCGGAGCCGCCGGCGGCTGGCTGACACCCTGCGAAGGATGAAGGTTGAAGGATGAAGGAAGTCCGATCTCGCGATCCGCAAGAGCGACGGCCTTATCGATCTGGGCTTGCAACGCCTTTGAGGCTGATTGCCCCTCGCGCAGCAGCGCGCGCATCTGGTGGCCATTTCCCGAGCTGTGTCCGTTGCGCTTTTTCACCATTTGCAGTTCACCCTTTACCTCGCTCACAGTCCTGGTAGCCACGGCACGAAGTTTGTGCCGTGGGTAGGTGCCGTCCGATGCGTGCCGTGGGCACGTACCGAGTGGCACGCACCGCGGATGATTCCGATCATCAAAGCCCACGATCCGGAAATCCCTGACCGTGGCTACCCAATCTTCTCTGCGTTCATCCGCGGCGGCGGTCATAGACCGCCGCTACAAAACCATTTCCGCCAAACCGCCCAACACCGGCACGCCGCCCAAAAATGCCTGTTCGCTGAAGCTGGGGGGCGGTTCGTGCGCGGCGTTCACCACCAGAGCGAGCGCCCAGAAGCGGTCGGCGTGCCCGCGGTCGGTATGCTCCGCGTCAAAGCGCACGTTGCCCGCCGGAGTTACGAACCGCTTCACGGCGTTGATATCCGCGCGCACCTCGCGGTTATCGGGAATGCGCACCGTGCGGTCCTCAAACGCCCGCTTCACCATGGGCACGATGCGTTCCTTGAACGCCGCGGTGAATTGCACGGGCTCGACCACCGCGCCGTATTTCTGCACCAGGTGTTCGGCCAGCATCATGCCGAGCCCGGACTGATCCACGCAGCAGCGGCGGACGGTGGCGCCCTGTAGCGGCGGTCTATGACCGTCGCCCGGCGGTCGTAGACCGCCGCTACAGCCCTCGATCAACCGGCAGATGGATCGCTCCTGCTCGTCAAACGCAATCCCTTTCATGGTCAGCAGGTGGCGCGACCACAACAGGCCGCCGACTTTTTCAAACAGCCAGGCAATGGTCAGATCGCGTTTGCGGCCGATGTCGATGCCCAAATACAGTTCCCGGTCGTAGGGGCGGCCCTCGCCCTGCGGCCCAAAGCCTTCGGGCGACGGGTCGCGGCCGCCCTGGGCAGGCGCGAGGCCTGCCCCTACGGTCCACTCCGTCGTCGCTTCTTCGTGCACACACGACGAAATCATTTCCATGGGAATGTAATTCTGCGCGTCGGAGAGGAACTGGCAGCCATACTCCTGGAGCCACATCTCTTCGTCGTCGCATCCGGCGCGGAGCAGATCGATATCCGCCGGAAGGCCCTGCCGGACGGCTTCGTAGATGTCCACGCGATGCCCGGACCACAGGCCCCGCGACTCGAAATTCGAAACTCGAAATTCGTCCCCCGAGCGGCGAGTTTCGAGTTTCGAATTTCGAGTCGCGTCTTTCACCAGCCCTGCCGCCTTCGCGATCTCAAAAAATTTCCCCGACGTACCGTTGGGCGTGGAAATAATTTCAATGGAATATCCGCGCGTGATGATGGGGAAGCACGCGGCGTAAATTTTGTGCGCGTCGCCGTGGAAAGCGAATTCGTCCAGCACGATGTTCCCCGAATACCCGCGTGCCGTGTCGGGATTGGCCGGCAGGCCGATGATGCGCGACTGGTTATGGGGGAAATAGACTTCCATCGTGGTTTCGTCCGATTCCTGCGTCGCAGAGAATTCCCGCAGCATCCGGAATTCCTTAAAGATTTGGCAGAAATTCTTGACCTTCTCCATGAGCAATCGGGATTGCCGCTCGCCCTTGGAAATGATGATGTACCGCGTGTGTCTTTCCATGCACTTCAGGACGGCGCGAAGACCAGCGGCAAAACTTTTGCCGCTCTGCCGGCTCCAGACCGCCACCTTCAGTTGGGAGTCGTCCTTGATCCAGCGGTACTGGTAGGGCAGAACGGGAACGCGGCTTCTCCACTCGAACAAGTCGTCCGCCGGCATTTCCGCCAGCTCCGGTTGCGAAGGAGTCTGATCCAATGGGGGCGACTGGAAAATCGGGTGAAGAGGCGCGTTCAACGTTGCCGCCGTTCCCGGATCCGGTGCCAAACCCCGGTCGGCCTGGCCGCTTCGCGCCGGGCCGCCTCGCGTTGCCGACGAGTTTGAGTTTCTGCGTTTAGCCATGGACAATTTGCCTTCGTTTGTTTTGGTAGCCACGGTCAGTGGTTTCCTGACCGTGGGTTTTTTCGCCATTCAACGTCCACTACCCCTTCGTCCCAACTGCGCCGGCAACCTCCGTTGAAGCTGCGACGACGGATGAATGCACCGGCGGCTCTTGATCATCAGCGAGCCCGAAGATTTCCTTCACCCTTCGCAGCACATTCCTCTGCTGAGTTTCGCGGTCGAGCTCCTCGCCGCCACCGGGTTTCAGTTGCCCGGTCTTGTAGAGGAATTCCTGTTCTTTCAGGTTTTGCGCGCGAATTTTGATAAAGAGCGCTCGCGCCGAAATAAGCTGGGAGATGGTCATCTGATCCATCAGTTCCCAAAGCTTGGCCAGAATGGCGGCATCGAGTCCGGCATCGCCGCCAAAAGCTTGAATGGCCGCCTTGATGGTCTCCAACTTCTCCTGAGTGCGGTTCTTTTCCGGCACCCAGCGCTTTGTTCGAAAGCTCTCGACCGCCCGGACATTGACGGTGACTCCGTACGTCTTAAACAGAAGCTCGGGGATTGCGTCGCATTCGATTCCCTTCTCGAACCAGGTCTTTACCTTGAGCGCCAGTCCGGGATGACGGCCGTTCAGCTTTTCGATCTCCGTCAGAACTAACCGCCGGCGATGGCCTTTGGAATCGTCTTCAAGATTCATTTCACTTCTCCCGGAAGCTTCAGGTCACTTTCGGCTCGCATCTCCCGCTCACTTGCCAATTCTTGTGCTACCCGCGCTTCGATTCTCTTTTCGGTCAGGAGCTTTTGTTCAGGCACCCAGACCTTGACGCGGAACTTGGCAATCGGAAACTTTGAAATAGCCAGCTTGTAGCGCTCACGAACCAGGTCTGAAATTTGCTGTGCCGAGATGCCCTGCAAAAACCAATCCCGAATGCTGTCCGCGAGGCCGGGATGCTGGTAATCGAGCTTTTCGACCTTGGTCAGGTCTTTACGCATTCAGCGCCACCTTGCGGCCTCGGCGCGAGGGATTCATGACGATCCCGCGCCGGCTATTCCGGACCCCCGCGCGCGCTGCCTCGTCGCGGGCGATCTGCTCTTCCACCAGCACCTGAATTCTCTGTTGCATGGCCATTTCCTGTTCGCGCACCCAGCGCCGCCGGCGGAACCGCGCCACCGGCGTTTCCGAGATGTGGAGCTCGTACTTTTCGAGAACCAGCCGCGGTATCTGGCGCACCGCAATTCCCTGCAAAAACCACTGGCGCAACTGATCCGCCAGGCCGGGATATTGGTGGTCGAGCATCTCGATCTTGGTCAAGCGACTGGTTTGCGTCATAGTTGCATCCATCCCGCGATTTGGTCATTTAGCCATCCGGTCATGTAAGTATCACCGGCATAACCAGGGGCCTTAGAGTGCTTGGCTCCCAAAAGGGCCTCCAAGAAACCCCTCAACCGGCTTCGTCCCTCAGCCACCTTCTCCCCAAGGGAGAAGGAAAACAGTTCATTTCCCTCTCCCGTGGGGAGAGGGTGGTCCCGCGCAGGCGGGATCGGGTGAGGGGTCTCTTAAACGCGCGTCACACGCGCGCTTGTTTCAAATGGCTCAATGGCCAAATCGCCGAATGACCAAATGCTTTCGGATCATCGGACCATCGGTTCATGGTTGGTTTGGGCTCAATCCATCAGGCTTTCGCCGGATCGAGGATTTTTATGAACCGATGGCCGGATGACCCGCTCACATCACTCCACTCCAGCGCCGGACT
>JASHTO010000276.1 GCA_030040515.1 Terriglobia bacterium | reverse complement strand
AGCCATAAATGAAAGGTTGATTGAGGCCCTTCCCGGCGGATTGGGCCGTCGCTTGACCAGCCAGAATCCGAATTCCGCCCCAAGAAAAACTGACCGCCCCGGTGGCAGCGCGCAAGAAATCTCGCCGTGACGAAGACATATCCATTCTCCCCGCTCGGGCGCGCCAAGCGGTGTCGGTTCAGAAGACCTTTTCCCAGTGTGGGCGCTCGTGCCTGGTGGCATTACTTTAAGGTTGCTGAGCTTCCTCCCAGGCACGGCTTTTAAGGGGCCCAAGATCCAAGGCGATGTCAGAAGATCAATCTCAGGACCATTTGAATCTCCCGGGCTGGGTTGGCGCTAAAGATTTCGCCGGCGGTAGCCGAGGGTACGCTGGATGACGGAGCAGCGAAGTTCGGCCTGTTGAAGGCATTGAAGAATTCGGAGCGAAACTCCAAACGTTTATTTTCTCTGATCGCAAAAGACTTGAAAAGCGAAATGTCGAAGTCAACATAGCCTGGCCCGTAAAGTTCGTTGGCACCGGCGTTGCCATAGGGAATATACACGCCACCGTTGACCAAGTCCGGGACGGGAGCCGGCAATGGGAAACAGGACGGGTCAAACCACTGTAGAACCGAGTGTCCGCCGGCCGGGGTATTTCCGTTGCAGACGCGGTTGGGAAAGCCCGCTCCTCCATTGACGGTAAATGGCGCGCCGGACTGGATGGTCGCGACACCGTTCAACTGCCACCCTCCAATCAAAGCGTTTGCAAGACCGGAAGTATCATGCGCCCAAGCCTTTCCGTGACCAAAGGGCAGTTCGTAAAGCCCACTGAAGACAAATCGGTTTGGGATATCCAACGTCATGTTGCTGTAATCAGCGTCGAGATTGAGGGGACTCTGGGCTCCACCGTTGCCGCCAAAGGTCCCGCCACAAGCACAGCCGAGGGTGTGCGACCACGTATAGTTGGTCAAGAAAGTGAAACCCGTAGCCCATCGTCTCTTCAGCGACACTTCCAAAGCGTTATAGTTTTCATTTCCCCGGAAATCCATATACACCATACTGAACAATCGACCTACATCGCCGAAACGTTCATGTACGAGCGGACTGCCGTTTCCGGGCAGCGCTTGGTTGGGGTTCCACTGGTCTTCCAAGTGAGTGGATTTGTTGCCAACGTAAGTCACGTCCAATAAGGTGTTCGCCGAAAGCTGACGCTGGATTCCAAAATTCCATTGCAGCGCGTAAGCCGTTGTCTTGTCGGGGTTGTAAACACTGAGCGACCCTGTGTACTGATCGATAGATATGAACGGATTGGTGGTTGGAAAACCTTGGTCCAAGGTTTGATTAATCTGCTGGGGAACACTCACGTTAACGTAGTTTGTTCCACCGACGAAGGGCGGGTTCAGAGTCATTTGATCACCCTCCATCGCCTGCGGAAAATAGAACACTCCGAAGGCAGACCGGATCACCGTCTTAGGCGTGGGGGTGTAGGCGAACCCCAAGCGGGGCGCAAAGTTGTAATAGTCGGTACGGATCAGAGCGCGGTTGCGCTCGTTCGGATCGGTGGCGAGGGTGCCCGGGGGCAGGAGCAATTGAGCGGTCGCGAAGTCGAAGTTGGTCTGGCGGTTAAACACTTCGGTCTGAGGCGTGAAGAGGTCATAACGCACTCCGTAGTCAAAGGTAAGATTGGAGGTAACTCTCCAGGTATCTTGCCAGTATGCTGAGACCTCCGTCGAGCGCAGTCCCGCGAGTCCTGAGTTCCGAATCAGATCGCCGCTGGCTGGAATCCCCAAGAGGAAGTCTGCGACACCGTTCCCCGTCGTTCCGGGATTGGCTGGGTCATCCGTAAACGCCCCCCCGAAAGTGAAGCCCCCAGCGGGGTCGCCCAGAATCTGAGTGAACTGGCGCTCTACTTTCTTGAAGTCTGCGCCCGCCTTGAACGTGTGGGAGCCCCTGATGAACGTCACGTTATCGAGGTATTGAAATACGTTCTCGACTTCGTCCTCGGGGAAGTAAGGGGTTTCGCCTATCCCACTAAGAAATTCGATATCCATGGTGGGGAACCCGCTATTGTTATTGGTGACGTTGGTGTTTGGAATCCCCAACTGGTCGGCATAATTGTGACCGTAGCCGAGTTGCTCCGCATTGCTTCCCGCCCGCACGAAGGCCACACGCGCCTCGTTAACGACCCGCGGGCTGAAGTTGTGAATCTCCGACAGGCCGAAGTTTATGGAAGGGTTCGAGACTCGGCCGGTCAAACCTCCTGCGCCGCTGGTGGTCACCGCCTCTCCGACGGCCGGAGCGTATTGGGGAAGGGCGCTGAACGCGCCCGGTAAAAGCGTATGTGACTGTCCCTCACTCCAGTGACCAGAGAGGGAATCGCGGTCGCTGATGGTATGGTCGATTTTGATATCGTAATTATATTGGTTGTTTTGACGTGAAGCGCTGCTGTAAAAGATCCCCTGACCTTCGGCTGATATGGGGCCGTTGGGGAGCGGGAGATAATTCAAGATTTTCACAGCCGCGGGACTAAAGAGTGTCGAATTGATCGTCTGATTTGCGAACAATTGGCGCGTATTCGTGGCGGCGTCATAAGTCGCCGGATCGTAAATGGGAAAATTAGTTCCTTGGAAATCGCCGTTCCGAAGGTTGGCGTCAGGCAGTAAAGTCTCGTAACTCTGACCCTCCCTCTGCCGGAACCCCTGGTAGTCGGCGAAGAAGAATGTCTTACCTTTTCTTATGGGGCCGCCAAAGGTCCCGCCAAACTGGTTCTGGACATAGTTCGGCAGTCGCTGAGGGGACGTGTAGTCAAAGAAATTGCGGGCGTCCAGGGCGGAATTTCGCAGGTAGTCAAACGCCACACCGTGAAATTGGTTCGTCCCCGACTTGAGGACCATGTTCATCACGCCCCCACCGCGTCCCATCTCCGGCCGGAAGTTGCTTGTCTCCAGGGTGAATTCCTGGAGCGCTTCCAGCGGGGGGATGAGGGCCATCAAGCCTTGGTTGATCTGATCGTCGTAAACGCCGTCCAAAATGTAGGAATTGGTGGACTGGACCAATCCGTTAACTGAGAGGCCTTGTGCGTCCCGCGCGTTGTCGGGAATACTGGTATTGTTGGCATTTTGCCCGGCAATACCATTAGTAACACCGGCCACGAGAGGCGCCAATTGAAACACGGTGCGACCGTTCAGGGGAAGCTCCGTGACGTCGCGCTCCGGGACGAGGGTCACCACATCCGTGGCCTGGCTTTCCAGGAGGGGCGCCTCACCCTTGACCTCGACCGCTTGCGTGACCGTGCCCACCTGCAAAGTCAGATCGACAGCCAGCCGCTCGTAAACGTTTAGGACAAGCCCTGATCGATCCAGTCTAGTGAACCCCTGCTTCGAGGCTGTCACAGAATACTCACCCGGAATCAAATTGGGCGCCACGTATTCGCCCGACTGAGTGGTCGCCGTCTTAAACTCCACGCCGGTGGCCACGTTCTTCACCGTGATGGCTACACTCGGGACAACTGCTCCGGAAGGATCGCGCACCGTTCCGGCGATGGTGCCGCGCTCGACCTGAGCGGAAAGCGTTCCAGCCGCTAGCAAAACGGCCATACCTATACTCATCAAAATGCGACGTGGAATCATGGGAAGCGCCCCTTTCTTCACTTACTCCAGTTTGAAGTGTGTGGTACGGCCGTAATTCTTAACCCGTCAGGAGCAGTTTTGTCAAGCACAAATTTCAACTTTTTTTAAAACCATCAGAGGACGATTGAACTCCGTTCACCCAGTACCCCCTCAGCATTCTGCGCGGCAGTGCCGGCTGCGAGTCATAAGCGGTCCCTGATGCCATGAGGGGTGCAGTGCCCATACCGCATGCTTATTAAAACATTTTCAATTTGAAATTAGCGGCACTGAAATGATACGGTGAAGGCCGACTGAGTTATACAAATGAAAGCCCTGCTTCTTAGGATCAACCGCATTACGGGTGTCCCGTCATGGTCGTGGTTTGAAAAGGGGGCCTTGGCGGATACAGATTGGAGATCGGCTTTATGGTGACATCAGCTCGCCGGGACGGGGGATCGCGCCGCTCCAGCATGGCGTTGCTGCCGCTCATTCAGGGCATGGTCCCTACGCTCAAGCGTGCACAACGGCAAATTGCGGAGGCGGTGATCGGTGATCCCGAACAATTTATCTCGCATTCAATATCCGAATTGGCGGCGGCCTGCGGAGTGAGCGCCGGATCGATTGTGATCTTTTGTAAGTCACTCGGGTTAAGAGGCTTTCCGGCGCTGAAAATCGGCTTGGCGCGCGAACTGAGTGAAGCTGTATTGCGGTCCGGCGACGAGAGCCGCCCCGCGCGCGGTGTTCCCGCGGTTCTGCACGCGGTTTTCGAGCGGCACGTGTCAAGTCTTCGCCAGACGCTGAAACTCAATTCCCCGGAAACCTTCGAGAAAGTCGTCAAGAGGCTCCTCAAAACGCGGCGCATCGCCTTGTTTTCGATCGGTCTCTCCTATCCGGTGGCCTATTCGTTATACGCGCGTCTTCGCTTTATTGGTTTGCCGGCGTTTATTGAGTTCGATTCGCACCTGCAGATTGCCGCCGCCTCGGAAATGCATTCCGGGGATGTGGGATTGGCGGTCTCGGTGGCGGGCAGCACCGTGGAGACCGTGGAATCCCTTCGCCTAGCCAAGGAACGGGGTGCGACGACGATTTGCATCACTAATTCCGTGGGGTCGCCCCTGGCCCGTGCCGCCGATATTCCTCTTTATGCCGCGCCCAGCGCCGTAAAATACTTTCAGGCGCCCCTCGCCTCCCGGGTGAGCCAACTGGCCATCGCCGACGTCCTGCTGGTGCTGATCGGCGAACGCCGCAAACGCCAGGCCCTTGCCCACATCCGGCGGGCCGAGGAGTTCCTACTGAAGCACCGAGTGTCCGCCGGCACCTAGAAATTGCTGGCTTTTTAATAATCCGGATCAGGTTTTAAATTTATTGTATTTACTGTTGACACCCCGGCGTGTGGTGTTAGAGAATGAAACGTTTTCGAAGTCTCTGGAAGGAGTCCTTGCAAGGTAACCTGGGATTGCCTTGAATGCTCACGGCCATGCCTCTTGAATCCATGTCGACGCTTTTAACGGACGCACGGGGCGGCGGTTATGCCGTCTGTTACTGCGAGTCGTGGAGCCTCGAGTCATTCCAGGCGGTGGTGGAGGCGGCGGAGGAAGAGGCTTCCCCCATCATCGCCGGTTTCAACGGCGGTTTTCTCATGCATGAAGGGCGCCGGCGCGCTGAGAATCTGGCCTTTTATGCGGGCTTGCGGCTGGCTTTGGCCAAGTCGCCCATTCCCTCCGCCCTGCTGCTCAATGAGTCCGTCAGCCTGGCGCAAATGCAAGAGGCTATCGACCTTGGTTTCAACGCGGTGATGGTCGATAATGAGGGCCTGCCGTCCGGCGATTATCGCCGCCTGGTGCAGCAAGTGGTGGCCCGGGCACACCCGTGCGGAATTTGCGTGGAAGCGCAGGTGGGCCGCCTGGCCGATGGTAGCTCAAACCACCACGCCGAGCCCACCACGCCGCAGTCGGCACGCGCGTTTATGGACGAAACCGGCATCGACGCCCTGGGCGTGGCGGTCGGTAATGTCCACATCCTGACCGAAGGCAATGCTACGCTCGACTTCGGCGCGCTGGCGGAAATTGGGCAGGCGGTCTCGGTACCTTTGGTTCTTCACGGAGGCACAGGGATTTCTCCTGCTGATGCGGCACGCTGCGTGCGCGCCGGAGTCGCCAAAGTGAATTTTGGCACCGGACTGAAGCAGGCCTATCTAGCCGCTCTGCGGGAGAAGCTGGCGAAATACCAGGAGCCCATGAGTCCGCATCCCTTTATTGGGATGGGTGGACAGGATGACATTCTGGTGGCTGGCCGCGAGGCCGTGAAGCTTAAATGCCGGGAATTGCTGCGCGTTTACGGATCGGCGGGAAAGGCCCCAGCGGCGGTCGCAGCCCCGGCGGTCTGATCCGCACTACCGCGGCCCCGGATTCCCTGGAAGTGAGAACTTCACCGATGGCCGGGGTCTTTTCATGGGACGCCGGTGCCATAAGCCCCTGAAGGAACTGAGAAATTACCAAGGAAACGACCCTCATGAAGCACACCATCGTGATGCCCGATGTGGGGCAAACAACCTCAGAAGCCAAGATCTTGCGCTGGCTGAAGAGTCCGGGCGAGAAGATTACCAAGGGAGACCATCTGCTGGAAGTCGAGACCGATAAGGTTACGATGGAAGTGGAATCTTATGTTAGCGGTTACCTGCGCCAGGTGCTGGCGGCCGAGGGTGAGACCATCAGCGCCCTGTCGCCCATCGCCATTTTGACGGACGCCGCGGAAGAGGAAATTCCAGAAGCTCCACCTCCGCCGGCCTCTCGTGCGGATGCGCCGCGAGCGCCTGCCAAAACCATTGCGGTTGCTCCGCCGGTTACGCCGCCCTCTCGAATCGCGCCACGCTTGCCGGCTGAGTTTGTGGAAGCACCGGCCAACGAGGTGGAGTTGAGCGGGAACCAGAAGCTCGCGATCTTCCGCTGCATGCTTCTGTGCCGGATGTTTGAGGAGCGCGTTTACTACCTGTTCCTGGAAGGCCGCTTGCCCGGAACCGTTCACCAGTCGGCGGGCCAGGAGGCGAGCGCGGTGGGAGTCTGTTCAGCGCTGGTGGAGGGCGACGTCATCACCAGCACTCACCGGCCCCATTCCCATGCCATCGCGCGTGGACTGCCGGTGAAGAGCTTGATGGCCGAACTCTTCGCGAAATCCACTGGCTGTTGCCACGGCAAGGGGGGGTCGATGCACCTCGGCGACCTCGCCTTGGGAATGTTTCCGGCTATTGCCATTGTCGGTGGCGGTATTCCGCTGGCCACCGGCCAGGCGCTGGCCTTTCAATATCTCGGCAAAAGGAACATCGTGGCTTGTTTCTTCGGTGACGGTGCCGCCAACATCGGGACGTTCCATGAGGGCATCAACATGGGCGCCATCTGGAATCTGCCGGTGGTTTACGTCTGCGAAAACAACAAGTATGGCGCTTCCACGGCGGTTGAGAAGGTTATGCGGGTGGAGCACGTCAGCGACCGCGCGGCCGCCTACGGCATACCTGGCGAGCGCGTGGATGGCAACGATGTGGAGGCCGTTTATCGCGCCATGTGGAAGGCCGGCGAGCGGGCGCGGGCGGGCGCCGGGCCCACCCTTCTGGAACTGGAAACCTATCGCTTCAGCGGCCATTCGCGCAGCGATCCGGGGCGCTATCGGGTGCCGGAGGAAGTGGCGGCCTGGAAGCAGCGCGATCCCCTCGAGCTCTACCAAAAACGTCTGATCGCCGAAGGACACCTGCAAGACTCCGAAGCGAGCGCAATCAAGGCCCAGGTGGAACACGAACTGGACGAAGCCGTGCAATACGCCGAAGCCAGTTCCGACCCCGGCAAAGAGGAGTGCCTGACCGATGTCTTTGCCTAACATGCAAACGCCCGATATCGCAGCCGCGGCGCGTCACATGACCATGGTGGAAGCCTTGCGCGAGGCCCTGCGCGAGGAGATGCGGCGCGATGAACGGGTGATCCTGATCGGTGAAGACATCGGCGTGGAGGGCGGCTTTGGCGGGGCTTTCACGGTCACGCTCGGTCTGGCAGAGGAGTTCGGACATCGGCGCGTGATCGATACACCCATTTCGGAAGCGGCGATTGCCGGCGTGGCGGCGGGGGCTGCGGCGGGCGGCTTGCGTCCGGTGGCGGACGTCCAGTACGGGGATTTTCTGTTCATCGCCATGGACCAATTGGCCAACCAGGCGGCCAAGTTGCGCTACATGTCCGGCGGCAAACTTTCCGTTCCTATGGTCATGCGCGCGCCCGTCGGCGCCACCACGCGTGGCGCCCAGCACGGCCAATCGCTGGAGGCATTTTTCATGCACGTTCCGGGGTTGAAAGTGGCTTGCCCTTCCAATCCCTACGATGGCAAGGGCCTTTTGAAAACGGCCATTCGCGACGATAATCCCGTGCTGATGTTTGAACACAAATTGCTTTACGGCAGCAAGGGCGCCCGCAAGGAAGCCGGTGGTATTGACGTTTTGGGCTATATCCCGGAAGAAGAATACCTGATTCCTTTCGGGCAGGCCAAGGTGGCGCGCGCAGGGCGTGACATTACCGTGGTTGCCAACCTGCTGATGGTTCATCGCTCCCTCGCGGCTGCGGCGGCCCTCGCCCAAAGCGGTATTGAGGCGGAGGTTATCGACGTGCGCACCCTGGTTCCTTTCGATTGGGACACCGTGGAAGCATCGGTGCGCCGCACGAGTCGCTTGCTGATTGTCGAAGAAGATAATCTTACCGGCGGCTGGGGGGCGGAAGTTGCGGCCCACGTGGGCGCAAGCTGCTTCGATTATCTGGATGCGCCCATCCACCGGGTCGCTGCGCCGGATACGCCCGTCCCTTTCGCACCCGTCATGGAAAATTTCTATATCCCCTCCGTAACGAACATCGTCGCCGCCGCCCGGCAATTGGTTTCGTGACCTGCGCGTCCCTCATGACCCACAAAGAGCGGCTTCTGACAGCCGTCATCATGAGAACCCGGACCGTGTCCCCCTCTGCGCCTGTGATGCAGTTTTTCCAAGACGACAATCTGTCGGTGCGTTAACCTTCGCAATTTACTCAGTTAGATAACCCACACCTATCGGTAAACACTTGGCGACTACTGATGAGCTATTTCCCCGAAGCCCGTTTCGGATGTATGAGATTGAGACTCAGTTGTCCGGTTTGCCGACGGGCAGTGACTGGCAGGCGAACATTTTGGGAAAGAAAATGAGTTGGTTCCCGGTTCTCGTTTGCCGGGCAACAAGCGGGAATGGCCATCCGTGGATGCTCGAAGGGTCCTGCATCAAAAAGTTCAGCAAAATCCCACACCAGCGAAGGCCGTTGAGTGTGTGATCTGCCCGTCCGGGAGGGCAAAATGGAAATCCCGGCTAACTGGAGTTGATCACAGGGTTTTCCAACAGACACACAATTTCGTCCCGTTTAAAGCACTTCCATTTAATATGTAGCGTATTGGGCGCTAAAAAAGAACCCTTTGCAGTCGAGGGTCGAAATCGAGTCAAAGGCGCTCTTCGCGGCCCGCAGCAGTTCCTCTTTGGCGCGCGGAGCATCGCGGCGCAAGGCCTGTTTGATTTTGCTCCACATGGGCTCAATGGGGTTCAAGCCCGGGGAATAGGGCGGCAGGTAGAGCAGCCGCGCGTGGGCGGCTGCGCGGGCCTCGCGCACGCCCCGGATTTTGTGCGTGCTCAGGTTGTCCAGGATCACCCCATCGCCGGAGCGCAGGGTGGGGACCAATCCTTGCCGGACCCAGGCCAAGAACATCTCGCCGTTCATCGCGCCAGCAAACAAGCACGGGGCGCAGGGACCTCGCCAGCGGATGCCGGAGATCAGCGTGCTGGTCTGATAGTGCCCGTGCGGGATGCGCGCCAGCAGTCTTTGGCCACCCCAGGCGCGGCCCCGCAGGCGAGTCATCTGGGTATTC
>JASHTO010000275.1 GCA_030040515.1 Terriglobia bacterium | reverse complement strand
CATTGGCGGCTCTCGGCTTGGTGCGCTCACGCTGGTGCACGGCCACGCGACGCCGACGTCGAGGCTTCTGGCGCAGGCCCAGGCCCTCTTCTCGATACAGTCGATAGACCCGTTTCTTGCCCACTTTCCAGCCCTCGCGGTTCAGCAGCACGCGGACCTTACGGTAGCCGTAGCGGACTCGGGCCTGGGCAATCTCCCGGATGCGCAGCCGCAGCGCAGTCTGCGGATCTTTGCTGCTGCGATAACGCTTGGTCGAACGAGCTAGCCGCGCCACTCCGCACGCGCGCCGCTCGCTGATCTTATACCCACCGCACAGATATTCCACCACCGGGCGGCGCCGCGAGGGCTTCACAATTTTTTTGACAGTACGTCCTGCAGCATGACCTTGTCCAGCGTCAGGTCTGCCACGACCCGTTTCAGCCGGACGTTCTCTTCCTGCAACTGTTTCAACTGCCGAACCTGGTCGATCTCCAAGCCCGTGTACCGCTTCTTCCAGCGATAGAACGTCTGTTCGGTGATTCCCACCTGCCGGATCAACTCCGCCACAAGATTCTGCCGGAAACTAACCTTCAAGGTGGATCAGAAAATGGGGGGCCGCTCACGGCAGCTATGAACAATCTTTGGAATATACTAATTCTCGTGTTAGGTGTGCCGTTATGCGTTCAGGGCGTTGGTCGTAGAATTCTCGCCCTAGTTCTGTACGGGAGCGGTTCACCGACAACTATGTAGCCCCGCAAGATTTTGATCGGCGATTAGACGAATTCTGCTACGGCTGCACCGATTTTGGCCCGTTCTGCTACGGTGTGCGCTTTACTCAAAGGCGGGCCAGCCCCGTGATTGTAATAACTATCGAAAAATCAATAAACTCCAGCCATTCCTCGCCAAGACCGAAGACCCAATCTACTGATTTTCGATCAGTTGCTCTCCCCCCAGGATAAGCCTATTGTTTTCAGAACAAGGATAAGTGCGGAGGGAGGGAAATCCACCAAAGATCGAGGTGAAAGACGGCAGGTAAAATGTTGCTAACTTACATAGTTTCAGTTAGATGGTGAGCCGTGAGGGAATCGAACCCCCAACCTACTGATTAAGAGGCAGCCAAGTTCTTCCCATTCCTTCGGTCTTACTTCATTCCTTCCATAACCTTACACCAATTCCGGGGTTCTGCTTTCGCTCAAAGGCTTGAACCTCTTTTCTTACAGTTACATGCGATGGAAAAAGCATTCTGCTACGGTTCTGCTACGTTCTGGGGGAACGGTGACATGTTCTGAGATTCGGTCCGCCTATTTTGGCGAATCAACGACTCCAACAACTGACTTGCCACGTGTGAGATGACCCAAACGTCCGACCCCTTGCTTCGTAGGCAAACCAAAACATGCTATCTCGTTGACTCGCTTAGCTTTTTCTTCGGTCATGTTCATTGGTTTTAGGGGTGTTCGGACGTTATTGTCCCCTTGTTGTTTCCCGGGGAGAGGCAATTACTTAATTGCCATCGTTAACGGTATGCCTTGCGTCCCGGACGGCTGAGTAAGTCCCAGCACGGCTGCCAACGTAGCCGCGAGGTCGATGGGCTGGCAGGCGTTGGCATAGAAGCCCGGTTTGAAGGCGCTGCCCCAGAAGATCAGCGGCACCTGTTCGTCATAATTCCACGGAGTGCCATGCGTCGCGCGGGTGGGATTTGAAGAGGGCACGGCGAAAGGGGCAAAGATCACGAACACATCGCCACTGCGCTTGGGATGAAAGCTGTTGGCCGCTTTGCGGGCGAGTGGCGAGTTGGGCAAGGTTCCCGTCAGAAACTGGGTGCGAGTAAATGCCGCAGCCACGTCGGGCTGGGAAGAGGCGGCCTCGGCCGCAATTCCTTCAGCCTTCGACTCGGAAGCGTTTTGCCTCTTTATCGTGTCGCGGTCGAGATAGAGATAGAGTTCGTCCTGGCTGACAATCCAAGGGCCCGGGCCGAACGCATCGGTCAGGGCCTTCTCGGCGGCGCTACGAACGGCTTTTGTCTGGGCCGTCCCCACGCCCAACTTATGCTCTTGGATGAAGGCTGGAGTAGGCGCCACGCCGTGATCGGCCGAGAGCGTAATCAAAACGTTCGCCAAACCCACCTGCTTGTCCAAGTCGTTCAAAAACGCTGCCAGGTAGCGATCGGTGCGGAGGGTGGTGTCGGCCACTTCTTCGCTGTACGGCCCAAAGCGGTGGCCCACATAGTCGTTGAGGCTTAGCGACATCGTCAGGATATCGGTGTCGGGACCGCGGCCCAAATGCTCGTTGTGAATGGCGGCCGACGCAAAGCCCAGTTCAAGCTCACTCATAAAAGGTGTGTTGTCCACCCAACTGAGAAACCTAGGGCTGGGGCACGACTCGTTTGACGAGGATTGGTATTCCGAAAGCACTTTTCCTCCGGCTCCCGGAGTTTCCGGCAGAGCCTGCCACTTCTGCCCACAATACTTCTTCGCTGGCATTTGCCGGTTAAAATCATCCACCCAAGCCGGAAGTGCGGTCATGTAGTAGGTGCTGCTCACGAAGCGCCCGGAAGGCGTGTCATACCAGTACGCCGCGGAAGCGGTATGCCCGCCCATCAGGATGGCGGCCCTTTCTTTGAGGGAAATGGAAACCGCCTTGGAACGGAAATTCGTGGCCATGCGGAGTTCGTCACTCAGAGTCGAAGCATTCAGAGTGCGCGGCGAAAATCCGGGTGCATCCGTGGCCTTGTCGCGGTCTGCCACGATGCGCGTGGCAGGATCCGCGACACAATAGATCTCCTGCTTCTGTTCGCGGTCGTACCAGTCGTTCTCAATGATGCCGTGAATGTTCGAATACGCCCCCGTCAGCAGCGTGGCATGACCAGGGCCTGTAATGGTCGAAGCATAGTCGTAGCGGCAGTCGGTAAACACCGCGCCCTCAAGCAAGCGGTTGAAGCCGCCCGCACCAAAGTAAGGGCGGAAGCGCATCAAGTAGTCGTAGCGAAACTGATCGATCACCAACACCAGCACCAGCTTAGGCCGGTTGGGGAAATTGGGGTTCGCGGCTGTCCGCGCGGGCACGATCCAACCCACCAAGACCAGAGTGATAAGCACGCACAGCACAAGTCTTCGAAGCACGAGAAATCCTCCTGAAATATGGGGCGAAATTGTATCAGACATGCGCCTCAAATGTCCTGACAGGACGGTTCGAACACTCGACCCCGTGCATTATTGGCAAACTGAAAGATGCTATCTTCTTGACTCCACTAGCTTCGGTTTTGTAGCAGGGCTTTACACAGTGTCAGGACATTATTCTTCCCTTGCTGCTCCCAGGCAAGCTCCGTCGGCTGCACCCCGCGGGTAGTGAGTATGAAACAATAGTCCCTTCTAATCGCTAACGATTATTGCATGGCCCTCACTGAGGACTATAATCCACGTGCCTGTACTGAGGGAAAATTGACCGGCACGGACTCGGAGATGAGATGGCGATCGGCCTTTGATGGCCTCTTTTAAGATTCTGTGGAACTGGAGGGTATGATGGCCCACATCAAGCTTGACGAGAAATTGCCTGGCATTCGCGGGCTCTTCGCATTTCGCCCGGAAACGGCCTTGCCGATGAGCGAGCTCGTGGAAGTGCTGTTACACACGCCCGGGACCCTTTCCATGGGAGAACGAGAGCTTATTGCCACCTACGTTTCGGCGCAAAACGACTGCTTCTACTGCCAGTCGGCTCATGGCGCAATTGCCGCGATCCATCTGGACGGCGACGAAGACCTGGTACGGCAGGTCAAACAGAATTTCGAACAAGCGAACGTCTCCAATAGGCTGAAATCTCTTCTCGCCATTGCGGGAAAAGTCCAGCAGAGCGGAAGGAAAGTAACTGCGGAAGACGTCGAGCGGGCACGCAAAGAAGGGGCAACCGATCAGGAGATTCACGATACCGTGCTGATCGCCGCGGTTTTCTGCATGTGCAACCGCTATGTCGACGGCCTGGCCACCTGGGCGCCGCAGGATGCCGACGCCTACCGCCAACGCGCAGCTCCCGTGGCTCGAGACGGATACATAAAAGCCGTGCAAGCGTATGTCAAAACGGCCTAGGGGGACTGGCGAGTCCTTCTTAGCAATTTCGTTGAGGACTTGGCTGGCCTCTTAACTGAATCAAATCAGAAATGACGAAATCATGAATCAAACCAACACAACGCATGACCCCATGTTTCTTCCGGGAGTGGAAGCCAATCCCAAGCCCAGTCCCTATCGCGATCTGATCGAAGCCGCTCGGTCGTCCGGAGGTGACTATTGGCAGATCTGGCACTTATTGGCTTTCGATCCCGAAGCTGCCCACCATCTCGCCGCGCTCTCCCACATCCTGATGCACAAGCCGTGTCCGCTTAGTCCGGGCATGCGCGAATTGATTGCAGCTTACACATCGTCTCTGAACAAATGTGAGTTCTGTATGAAAGCGCACGCCGCGGTCGCTTCGCAGCTTTTGGGCGATGAATCGATCGTTTGGAGTGTGATTCGGGACCTTGAGGCCTCACCGCTGGAGGAAAAGGAAAAATCGCTGCTTCAGTTCATCCGAAAGGTAACATTGGATTCCGGCTCGATTACCAGCGCCGACACGGATTGCCTTCGGTCGGTGGGGTGGGATGACTCCGCAATCTTCTACGCGATCTCGGCTTGCGCGCTATTTAACTTTTACAATCGATGGGTTTCGGCTAGTGGTGTGCACCCCGTGAGTGACGACGCTTTTAAGAGACTGGCCTCCCGTATGGCTTTGAAGGGCTACATTCGCGAATGAAGACTTTGCCCCATCAGGCAATTCCGAAGAATGAAGCATGCGATGACGAATCCGGTTGCCGATAGAATCTGGAGAGTCGTTTTGGCCAATGACCTTATTAAAGCTGTACGTTCGGCGAGAATAATTTCAGGTTGTTCTATCATCGCGATTATTTATCTGCTCATAATCCGTCCTAGGGATTGCGTGGCTTCTATGACGCTGCTGCACTCTTGATGGCGTCGATCACCTCGGAAAACTTCCAATCGTTTCAGGGCCAGGTCTGCTTTATTGTTCCGCCCCCAGAAAGTTTGACCAATGCTCCGTGGCTCTCGAATCCTTCCGCGCTTACCTTCAGCAACACCGCGACGTTCGGGCAAATCACCACTCTTCGCGACGGCGCCTCCGACCCGCGGCAAATTCAACTCGCTCTGAAGTTCTTCTGGTAGACTTCCGCCTGGGCAGGCCGAGGCATCCCGGCCTGCCCGGCTTCTTTCAAACGCCGACTCGAATTCATTTCTGAACGGACCCCATGGCTCGCAGGACTTTAACTCGGGATCTCAATCGAAGCGAATTCCTGAGATTGTCGGCTCTGGAGGAGGAACTTAAAATATGAAGCGGCGTAAATTCCTGGCATCTGCTGCGGCTGCTGCAAGCGTTGTCATGGCCAGGCCACTTTTCGGAACAGGATCCGGAACGTCAAAGTTGTCGCACAAAGAGCGGGTCGATCGCGCGCTCCGTGGTCAGGAAGTGGATCGTCCGCCTTTCACCTTCTATCATCATTACAAGCGGCCCACGGCACAGCAGGAAGCGCAGGATCATCTGGACTTTCACCGCGCGTATAACACTGACATCGTAAAGGTGATGAATGACTTCGATTATCCGCCGTCAACGACCGGCAAGTGGTATGAACTGAAACCGCTCGATTCGCCGTATTCCAACCAACTGGCTACGCTGAAGTATGTGCGCGACGGGCTGAACGGTGACGCCTACTTCATCGACACGATCTACGGTCCTTACATGACGGCGATGATTCTTTATCAATCGCAGCCGCAATATGCCAACCTGCCCAAGTCCGACGAGGTCCAGGACGAGCAGATCAAGAGCCTTCACGAGTTCCAACAACACAATCCCGACGGTTGGCACACGGCGCTGGAGGCGATTACGCAGTCCACGATCAATCATATTCAGCATGCCAAGCAGATCGGCGCGTCGGGCGCGTTGGTCAGCGTCTTCAACGCCGAGAGCAAGTTTGGTTCGGTGGAGGACTACCAGAAGTATACGCGCCCCTACGACAAGCGCGTGTTCGAGGCGTTAGCTGACACCAAGTTAACCGTTCTCCACCTCCACTATCTCGAACGGCCGTATGTGGAGTTGTTCAAAGACTTCCCCGCTCCCATCATTCAGCATTCGGTCAAGACCAGTGGAATCGCCATCTCGGAAATACGCAAACACTACGCGCAGCCATTTCTGGGAGGAGTGGATGAGATCGACTACCGAAAGCTGACCGTTTCGGAGATTCGCAGAGAGTGGACCAAAGCGCGGGAGCAGGCCGGCGCCAAATACATTGCGGCCCCGGGATGCTCAGTTCCCAACGATTCAACCCCGGAAGAGCTGGGGCGCTTCCCGCAAGCCCTGGGACTTTGACGCCTGTCCCGTGGCTCTACACTTCTGGATTCGTCTTACGGTTCTTTCCCTGTCAGTAGACGAGTACGGCAACAGCAGCGACAAGCAGAGCGAGTGCCCACAGAAGGTCGAAGTTAAACCAGGCGTGTCGCAGGATTTTCAGTCCTACCTTTTCGTACAACTCGAAGAAGACGAGCGCAAGCATTCCGGTGACAACCAACATGGCCGCTGTATGCACCAATATCGAGAGCACGACGATATTCATGGGAATTGGCATGTCGCCCATGCTCATCGGCGCGGCCATGGAGTGGTTCATGCCTGCCATGGGGCGAGCCAACAGGACAGGAATCAGCATCAGACCCGCTCCATGCGCCGAGGCCATAAGGAAGGACCACAGAAACAAATCCCGTCCCCTGACGCGCATGCCGGCGCCACGAGGATGACTTGCTCGAAAGAGCCGGTAGATGCCGAGAGCGAAAATAAAAGCCGCTATGGGCCACTTCAGCAGATGTATGGGAAAGAGATGCTGAAGGAAGTTCAGGGCCAGAAGCGCCGCTGCAATCGCTGCGGCGTGTCCCAATGCAATCGGCAATAAGGCCGTGACCACCGCGCGGACCTGCGCTTCTCCTGCAAGCCGAGCGACAGCGCGAACAACCAGCCCATGCCGGGATTCAGACCGTGGTAGGCCCCCAGCAATGCGAGCACAATCCACGGCCATGGCGGATTCATGGATAGCAGTAAAAGTCGGAAGACGCGTCTCCGCCTTGCAATCTTACCTGGTGAGGACGGAGGTCGCCGAACTCCACAAACAGCTTCGGGTCAAATTGAATTCCTCCGTTGGAAGCAACGTCCAACCTCACCATCCATCCCCGAATGCCCTCGGGGTAGAACTGTTTGTCCCAGGCTGCGTAGAGCGAGTTGGTGAAGAACACTCGTTTTCCGTCGCGACTCAATTCCACCATCTGCGGACCGCCGTTCAGTGGCTGATTCGGCCGCGCGGGGTGCGACGCGCGGCGCACGATTCCGCCGATGTGAACCGAACCCACCAGCTTGGGATGGAATGGATCGGAGACATTATATTGTCGCATCTCGCCCGTACCCCAGCAGGAAGCATAGAGAAACCGGTCGTCGACCGAAAGATTGATGTCCGTCAACAAAGGCGGAACAGCCTTGAATCCCTGCAACAGAGGAGGCAATTGGGCAGGATCGGCGGGCTCGGCAGGAATCTCAATTACCTTCGTGATCTCAAAATGGCCGTTGGACGAGCCTTTTGTCTTGTGCCACAACCAGATGGAACTGGACAAATCTTTCAGCGAGGTTACCACGCCAACAAAGCCGTAAGCCTTGGCCGGGTCGTGCGCCGGACGCAATTCCAGCACCATTTGCTGCTCGGGGCCCAGGTCGAGGGACTGCAAATGCCGGCGTTTGCGCAGATCCCAGATGTGCAGGTGATGGCCGTACTTTCCACCCAGCAGGAACTCAGGATTGACGCCACCTTCCACCATGTTTGGCGTGCCCCACTCGCTTGTCACGGCGATGTCATAGCCCAGATGCCAAGCGAAATCGTAGCCAAAGTATTGGGGGCCGCGGTCGACTTCCCATCGCCCCAAGGGCTCGAAGCTGTCGTGGTCAAGGGCAAAGATGCCGCCGGGACCTTCGCCGCTGGGTGATCCAAGTGCGCTCAGATAAATGCCATCCGGACCGCAATGCACGGTGTGTGGACGGCTGTATCCGGTGCGTTGATGTACGGACTCCGGCTCGATCACTTTGACAATCTTGGGTTTCTCGGGATCAGGTTTGGTATCGAGAACGTGAATGCGGGAAGAGCGAAGCCCGGGCACAATCAAATAGCGTCGCTCGACGTGGGGATGCGGGGCGTAAGGGCAGAGCGCCGAACTGCAGGCATTCCAGCTGAAGTGATGCAGTTCATCGCCGGCATTCGGCATGTCGACCTGACCAACGATGCTGCCGTAAGCGCGTGATTGGACATCGACATTCACCACTGCCAGCGCGTCCGGCTTGGCACCGCCATTTCCGTTTAGAGCTGCGACATAGGCCAGTTTTTCAGCAGGCGCCTCTGCCGCAAGTTTCGGCGAGGGATAGAACGTGGGATCGGACTTGAGTAGCATCTAATTGACCTCGGCATCTGAAATTGACTCACACTTTCTTCAAGAATTCGGCCGCGCATGAATGCGAGACTTCGGTGATAGTCTCAGGCATTTCGCTCAGCGCTGCGCACGCACTTTCAGCCTCGATTGCACCTCGGAGGGCGAAACGTCCTTCCACCACCGTTCCATATTTTCGAGTGTGGTCAAGGTGCGGGCCTCCATCCGATCGACGTAAAGTATTCCGGCCAGGTGATCGATCTCATGCTGCAGGATTCGAGCATACCAGCCGACGGCATCGACCCTTTTCGTCTCCCCAAACTCGTCCAGGTACTCAACCGTGACGGAACGGGCCCGCGAAACCATTGCTGAATAGCCGGAGACGCTCAAACAGCCTTCAAAGAAATCGAGATGGGCCCCTTCGGACGAGACGACGCGAGGATTGATAATCACGTGGAACGGAATCGGCCGCCGTTCCCTCTCCGCCAATTGCTCGGATGTGAGCCTTTTGTGATATTCCGGGCGATCCTCGATAACCGCCAACTGCAGGGAAATACCCACCTGCGGCGCAGCGAGTCCGACTCCAGGCGCATGCCGCATGGTTTCCCTCATGTGCTCAATCAGTTCCCGCGTCTTGTCGCTGAGAATCTCTTCGCGCGTCAGCGCACGCGCCGGAACTCGCAAAACTTCCTCGCCGGCTTGAATGATTTGCAAACGCACGCTGACTCACCTAGTCGATCGGAATAGTGGAGGAAAGCTCCTCCTGGGCTTTACGCGGCGATAACGCACGCCAAGAAAGATTCCCGGTTTGGCTGTCCAGCTTTTTTGGCTCTGGTCAAACCGGCCTGGATAGTCTATAGTATGCATGGATAAAGCAGCAGAGATGTCCCGCATGATTATTCGCCACCCATCGCAACTCCTTCGCTGTCGATAGACACTCCAGCCGATTCCTGTTCGATCACTGACAGACTTTCAGAACCTGTAACAACCTTTCAAGGCTGTTTCAACCCAAACCACTAAAGGGAGCACCGCAATGAACTCAACCGGATACCTTAGAAGACCATTGGCTTTCAGTCTCCTCGTGTTCGCTGCGGCATGCCTTCCAGCCGCAGTGCAAGCGCAATCCATTGACGGGCTGTGGGACGCCACGGTCACGGTAAACAACGTATCCATCCCTTTCCGGATCGAGCTCTCCGGCGAAGGCGATAAGGTCAGCAGCTACTTCTTCAACGGAGATGAGAAAGTGAATCCATCCACCCAGGGCTCATTTCATGACGGGCTGCTGGACCTTAAGTTCGCGAGCTATGCGACCGAACTGAAGGCCACCCTCCACGACGGCACGCTGACCGGCTCCTATGGCGGCGGACCGCGAAACGCATATTCCTTTCAGGCGAAGCGCCACGATCCGTCGTTGACGGCCGCAGCCGATCCCCCGGCGCCGCAAATCGGCGGTGCCTGGGAAATTCAGGTGAAGAGTCCGAAAGGAGAGTCGGCTTGGCACTTTCTCGTGAACCAATCGGGCCCGAGGGTATCGGCGGCCATCCTGCGGGTCGATGGCGATACCGGAACACTTTCCGGCGCCTATAAAGATGGAAAGTTCATCCTCAGCCACTTCACGGGAGAGCGGCCCGTCTACGTCGAGGTCACGCCGGCGGCGGATGGCACACTGCAGGTAGCTATCAGCAGTTTTCACGATACACAGACGTTGACGGCTCTTCGGCCTGAGGCCGCCCGCGCCAAGGGCTTGCCCCCACCCGACGATCCCGCGCAACACACGAAGGTGAAAAATCCCAATGAGCCCTTGCACTTCAGCTTTCCGGACCTTCAGGGACATGTCGTCTCCGACGGCGATGCGCGCTTCCGCGGGAAGGTCGTGCTCATCAACATTACCGGAAGCTGGTGCCCCAATTGCCATGATGAAGCTCCCTTCCTGGAAGCTTTGTACCGGCGGTATCATGATCAAGGACTCGAAATTGTGGCGCTTGATTTTGAACCGGAGGATCAACTAAAAGATCTCTCGCGGCCGCGAGCCTTCATTCAGCGCTACGGCATCGACTACACCTACCTGATCGCGGGCCAACCCCGCGAGCTCAACGAGAAAATCCCCCAAGCCGACAATCTGAACGCCTGGCCGACCACATTTTTCGTCGGCCGCGACGGCCTTGTCCACGGCGTTCACACCGGATTCACCAGCCAGGCAAGCGGCGCATTCGATGTTGAATTGAAGCGCCAGATCGACAATGAAGTCGCACAATTGCTTTCCGCCAAGGCACAAACCGCTGGTAGCGGCCGATAGGCATTCTTATTGGAGACGGAACGAATGTTGCACAATATCCGTCCCAGTTACACTCTTAGCCGAATCCATGGGTTGAGTCGCTCCAGGTCTCTCGCTTCAGAGCCGCAAAAGACGGTCGGCCGTCAGCACCATGCCGAGCGTAAATAGGGCGATCACCACCTCACCGATGGCGCCAACGGCGAAGGGGCCCAATCCGCGGCGAAGCGGACCGCAAGTACGGTTGAGTAGCCTTAGCGTCGTGCCGGTTTACGCTTCCAACGCCCAAGAAGTTCCCTTCAGCCGTTCAACCGCGATTCTTGGGGGGCCTGTTGCTCCTTGCAATCTCTGCACAAGCGCGCCCATGGTACGACATTGAGACGGATGAAAGGAATAGCTCGGTTGCAATTCTCGCATTGTCCAAACGTTCCGCGATCGATTCTGCCCAAAGCTGCCTCGACGGCCTTAAGCAACCGGGCATGGTTCTGCCGCAAACGGGCTTGAAGGGCGGTTTCCAACGCCTGCGTTGAATGGTCAATGGAATCGGCCAAGCGACTGCCACCGATACGTATCGCGTCACTTTGCTTGAGCAGCGAGCCATTCAATTCTCTGCGCTTATCCGTCAGGAGCGTCCTGTAGATAGTGAGATGCTCAGTCGTGATCATTCCTCCTCCATTTTTTGCTCATGGGCCTCCATGCCATATCGAAACACCAACTTCGTGGAGGCGCGGGGCGGAATCGAACCGCCGATGGGAGCTTTGCAGGCTCCTGCCTTACCACTTGGCGACCGCGCCTCAGTACAAAAGGAATTTGTCGCAGCCGGACTTGGCCTCCCGAGCGGAGCCCGTGACGCCTAAAAACAAAACCGCTCGGCAGAATGTTGGTCCGGCGAGCGGTTACGCGTGCAGGTGTTGAACTTGGCCATTCACATCACGACGGTCCCGCTCTAATAGGCATGTGTGCCCTACAACATCCTGTGAAGCGGACGAACCCAGGTTGGAGAACCTTCTTCATGGGTTTAGACTCCACGATGACCTCGCCCGGCTTGAATGCGGAGCAACGCGGCAACGAGGGCGTCGATATCTTCGCAGGTGTTATAAAAGGCCAGCGAGGCACGAACGGTGCTTTCCACACCCATTCGGCGCAGGATGGGTTGGGCGCAATGGTGACCGGCACGTACGGCGATGCCCTCCTGGTCGAGTGCTTTGCCCACATCTTCCGTGCGGAAACCATCCAGCACAAATGAAAGCACGCCCGCCTTCGCGCGCGCGGTGCCGATCATATGCAGCCCCGGCACGGTGGCGAGCCCGGCCGTCGCATACTCGAGAAGTTCGTGCTCGTAGCGGCTCACGTTCTCAAGGCCCGCCTGATCCAGATAGTCGAGCGCCGCCCCCAGGCCCACGGCATCCGCGATGTTTCCCGTTCCGGCTTCAAAGCGCGCCGGAGCCTGCTGGTAGGTGGTTTTCTCAAACGTCACGTCCCGAATCATGTTGCCGCCGCCCTGCCACGGGGGTGACGCATCCAGCAGTCCGGCTTTCCCGTACACCACCCCGATTCCCGTGGGAGCGAAAATTTTGTGACCCGAGAAAACAAAGAAGTCGCAATCCAGCGCCTGCACGTTTTCCCGCATGTGGGAAACGGATTGCGCGCCATCGAGCAGCACCAGAGCCCCGTGGCGGTGCGCGATCTCAATGATCGTGGCCGCGGGAGTAATCGTGCCGAGAGCGTTTGAGACGTGGCTGAACGCCACCAGGCGGGTGCGCGGGTTGAGCAGCTTCTCATACTCCTCCAGAATCAACTCGCCGCGGTCATTCACCGGAGCCACCCGCAGCCGCGCGCCCTTCTCCGCGCACAACTGTTGCCAGGGCACGATGTTTGCGTGGTGCTCAAGCCAGGTGATAACGATCTCATCGTCCTTCTCCACATTGCGATGTCCCCAGCTTTTCGCCACCAGATTGATTCCTTCGGTGGCGCCACGCACGAAGACAATCTCCCGCGTTGAGGATGCGTTCAGGAATCGCCGCGTCTTTTCGCGCGCACTTTCATACGCGTCCGTCGCCCTTGCGGCCAGCGTGTGGGCCGCGCGGTGGATGTTGGAATTCTCGTTCCGGTAAAAGTAAGCAACCCGGTCGATGACGGCATTGGGCTTTTGCGTGGTCGCGGCGTTGTCCAGCCAGACCAGCGGCCGTCCGTGCACTTGTTCCTGAAGAATAGGAAAATCACGCCGGATTAATCGCGCGTCAAACGGGCTCGGCGCCAGTTCCAGCCTGGGAATCATTCCTGCCTGAAGCTCGAAATCGCTGGTCGGGAGGGTCGTCGGCCGCACAGGCTTTTCCTGGTTGTAGAAATAAGGTGGTGCAGACGGCGTGGCCGGGGGTGCGGCAATGCTCCCGGCTTCCACTGTGGGCACTCTCACACTCGCTTGGCGATTGGCCGGGGCGCGAAGGTCCGTTTCGGGGGGCGCGACCTCAGTGGGAGAAGACGGAACCACCGGAATGCCGGGGGCGGATTGCATTCCCGGCAAACCGGAAAGCGAGAAGAGTTCGCTCGCCGGTGGAAGCGGAACTTGCCGGGGCTGGGCGAGCTTTATACCTTGCAGAAAATAATTCGTCCCTGCCGCGTCATCGGTCTGATGGAACAAAGCCTTCTCCGAGAATTCGCCGGGCAAATCCCGGAGCTGGGCCTCGGTCACCCCGGGGAAGGCGGGAGTCTCCATCGATTCAGAAGGTGCGGGCACGGCTGCCTGCTGCACACTCTCTGAGTCCGCAGGTGCTCCGGGGGTCCCGGGCGGCGATATTTTATCTCCGCCAGCTGTTCCGGTTGGCGGGCCCAAGGGCGGCACCGGCGTGGAAACCGGGGCAGGCGGAGCCGACTCTGAAAGTGGTAATCCGGGAAGCGTAAATAGTTCGAGCGAAGGCAAAGCCGCGGACTCAACGCTCGCGGGCGCTGCCCTCTCCTCGTCGAGAAAGTAGAAGGATGATCCGGCACCAACTGTCACGGGGAAATGGTCGGCGATCTGTGCCGGAAGACCCGTGGCACCCACCGGATTGTTGGGCGGCGCAGGGCCATCGGCGCCCGGGGCCGGCCCCATTTCGGCGTTTGCCGGCGCGGAAGCGGCGCCCGGCAATTCACCCACCTCTGCTGTTGGCGCCGGACGAAGAGCTTCAAGAAAGTAGAAGGACCCACCGGATGGAGAAGCGGCGCGCGCGCCTGTCGGCGCCTGCGAGAGTTCTTGAAACTGCGGTTGAACGGTTGCCGGCTGTCCCGATCCCGCCGGCGGCGTCACAGGAACGCTGGGGGGCAAATCCCGCGCCGTGGATAGCGTGGCGGGCGCCAAGCCTTTCACGCTATCAGGGGGTATTTGAGCATTGGGCAGAGCCGCGAGGAATTCCATGGCAAGCTTCGAAATCGCCGCCGGGTCGGGTAGCGAGGCCATCGAAGCAGAGACATGCTTCCAAGCCTGAGCTCCTGCAGAATCATCGGCAGGGAGCGGTGCGGTGAATTCTCTCGTTCCTGATTCACTTGTACTCATGGTAGGTCCCGACATTCACATCTTCGAGCACGCCCAGGGCGTCTTCGGTAAGAATCGCGGCCGAGCAGTAGAGCGAGATCAAGTAGGAAGCGATGGCCTTGCGATTGATGCCCATGAAGCGCACCGAAAGGCCGGGTGAAACCTCACCGACCAGCCCGGGCTGGAAGAGTCCAATCACTCCTTGCTTACTCTCTCCGGTGCGAAGCAGAAGAATGTTCGTGCGCCCATCTTTGATTGCCAGCTTGTCGCTGGGAATCAGCGGAAGCCCGCGCCAAGTCAGGAAAGGTGAACCAAAGAGCGTAACGGTAGGCGGAGGAACTCCACGGTAGGTACACTCGCGGCCGAAGGCGGCGATGGCCCGCGGGTGCGCGAGGAAGAAAGCCGGCTCCTTCCAGACTTTGGTGATGAGTTCGTCCAGGTCGTCCGGAGTGGGAGGACCGGTCCTGGTCTTCACGTGCCCTTCGGGTGCGGCGTTCTTCAGCAGCCCGTAGTCCGCGTTGTTGATGATCTCATTCTCCTGACGTTCTTTAACCAGTTCGATGATCAGGCGCAACTGCTCGCGAATCTGATCGTAGGGACTTCGGTAAAGATCGGATACACGGGTCTGCACATCGAGCACGGTGGTCACTGCGCACAGAGCGTACTCACGCGGCTTCTCGTCATAGTTGACGAACGTCTCAGGTAGATCGATTTCTTCGCGTGGACCGCAGGCGACATCGGCGGGTGATTCGGGGCGTTCGGAAACAACCCGATTCACGCGGTAAGTGCCCGCTTCCACGGGCGTCCAGGGAAGAAAACGAACCAACCAGCGAGGCGTAATCGCCTTCATCTGGGGCGGCGTCTTGGTGGTATTGGCGAGCTGCCTCGCTGCACCTTCACCAAGGGTATGACGTACTCCGGGAGTTTCTGCCATGGATGGTATCTCCTTATTTAGATGTCGCGAGTCTATGGCGGTACAGAGTCATTGTCAATCAAACTACCGGCTTCACCGGCTGACCGCCCCTGGTGTCAAAACCCAAAGATTCTCAAACCATTCCCTTGTTCAAAAGCGTCAGCCGCCGGGGACAAAGCTCATGCCCTCAAGCGAAATCGCCAGCAACAGGTGGTCTTGAAGACAGGTATCGAGAAGCGTTTTGAGGTGAGTGTCGTCGAATGGCAGCGCACAATAATCGATGGCCCCCGAATCGAGAGCGTCAAGCACTTCCGAAACCTTGAAGGAACGACTTACGGCGACGGCGCGAACTGAAGGATTCGACGTTCTCACCGTTTCAAGAAGCGATGTCCCCTGCGGTCCTCCGGTCCAGACAAAAGCCAAATCCGGGGCAGCATCCTTGATCAAATTAAG
>JASHTO010000274.1 GCA_030040515.1 Terriglobia bacterium | reverse complement strand
TCGACAACCTCACCATTGCGGCCAACGCCGGCAGCTTTACCTTCCCCACGCCGATTGCTATGGGAGTTCAATACTCGGTCACAGTACTGACCCAGCCCACGAGCCTGAACTGCATCGTGACCAACGGCACCGGCGCGATGCCGGGCATGAATGTCACCAGCGTTCAAGTGACCTGCACTTCCGCCCTGGTCCCTCAGGGCCCCTGGGTTTGGATAAGCGGCGCGGACACCGCGAACTCCGATGGCACCGGAACGCTGGGCAAGGCTTCAACGTCCTACTATCCCGGAAGCAGATATGGGGCAGCCCAGTGGATTGATTCTTCAGGCAATCTCTGGTTGTTCGGCGGCGCGGCGTATGGCATCGGCTACGACGAGCCGGGCCTGATGAACGACCTTTGGAAATACTCCCCCTCGACGGGGGAATGGACTTGGATCAGCGGCGTTTATTATCCAGGCGTTGGTGGGACGTATGGAACCCAGGGCACCGCTGCGTCCGGCAACACCCCGGGAGGCCGCTACTATGCAGCTTCCTGGATCGACACCTCCGGTAATCTCTGGCTATTCGGTGGTACCGGATACGACGTCAACTTGGAATATGGGGATTTGAACGACATGTGGGAGTTCACTCCCTCCACCGGATTGTGGACTTGGGTAACGGGATCCGACACGGTAGGGGTGGGTGCCATCGGCGTTTATGGAACGCAGGGAACAGCCGCGACAGGCAACACGCCAGGCCTGCGCGATTCTGCCGCCACTTGGACCGATAGCAGTGGGAATTTCTGGCTGTTTGGCGGCAATCTGGAGGGTTTCAGTACTCCATATTACACCGATTTGTGGGAATTCAGCCCATCCACACTCCTCTGGACGTGGGTCAATGGCCCGGACGCTAACACTACCAGGAGCAGTGTAAATTACGGACAGCAAGGCACCCCGGCCACAACCAACATTCCGGGAGCACGCGGTGGGGCGGCTACCTGGGTCGATCTTACGGGTAATTTCTGGATGTTTGGCGGGGACGGGGATGACTCCCAATACACATCCGGTTACCTGAGCGACCTGTGGGAGTACAGTCCGTCGACCAACGAGTGGACCTGGGTGAACGGGCCGGACACGGCATTTAGCCTGGGAGCTTACGGAACAGAAGGGCTGGCCGTCTCCGGCAATGGTCCGGGCGGGCGATACGGGGCGGCAAGTTGGACCGACCTCGCCGGCAACTTCTGGCTCTTCGGCGGGTGCGGCGAGGATGGCTCCAGCCAGGTGAACTACGCCGATCCGTGCAATTCCAATTCAATCGATCTCAACGATTTTTGGGAATACAGCCTCGCCACGGGCTACTGGACCTGGATTGGCGGGCAGAATGCCTACGATGTCGCCGGCGTTTATGGGATGAAGAACACGGCCTCGACGAACAACTGGCCAGGCGCGCGGGATAGTATGGTCTTCTGGCGCGATAGTGCCGGAAATCTGTGGATGTTTGGGGGAGAAACCTACGACAACGGACTTAACGAGTGGTTCAACGACCTCTGGAAGTATTGACGGGCCGTCCCCGCACTTACAATGGCTGCGCTTCGGCTCACCGGAAGCAGCCGGCCCATTGCATTTTGGGTGGTCAGGTGGCACGGTGCCGGACGGGCCGAATCTCATAGCCGGCAAAGGGCAAGACGCAGAGCCTAATATCCCGGCTCTTCGCCAATCGGCCCTGCCTGTAGAAGGGCAACTTCTGGCTCCCCGGAAGTCACCATCTGGGGAGTCGCCTCGGATTGGTTCAGTTCTGAACTCGCCTAATAGGAGTCGCGGGAATGGGAGTCCGTTTTTGCTTATCCGATCTCGAAACCACTCCTCTTCATTTGAAACGCCATGAGGCCCAATTTCAAACCACACTGCAACCTCGTCGCATACGCTTATTCATTGGTGTTGGCGGCACAGACGCACGCCCCGAGCAGGATTCGGCCTGAAAAGTCGCCTACACATCAACTATCCTGGCCGTTTGTCTGGATTCCTATGCGGGATGGGCGTTTTTCGGGCGCAACCCCGTTTGGGTTGCGCGAAGGGCTGCTTTCGCCTTCGCAAGCTCAGAATTTGCTTTTTGGCCCACTTGGCTTTCCAACCCAGCCGAGAGGATGAAATCTCAACTGTGGCGGAGGCCCGCGCAGCAGAATCGGAGGTAATCTCCGAGCCCGCCGCGATCCACGTCGAGTTTGGCGAGGTGGTGAAGTGAATTCGGAAACGCGGTTTTGGTTCACTCCAATCATTTCCGCTGCAGTTCTGGCCCCGCTTCCATTGGGCGTTGTATTCCTCCAATGCAATCGGAACGAACTGGCTGTGGGTCCTCGCAGCTGTTTTCAGGAAGTGGTGGCGAAGTGCAGCTTCCTCGAACATTCCGAGACCTTGAGCCCCGTGCAAGTTTCCTTGTTGGAGAGTCCCTCAAACACACCGTGCAACATCTGAGTCTCCCGTTCCGTAAACGATTGGGTCTGCTCTGTCCGTCCCGGTCGTCTTGACGCCCCGGCCTAGGACTGAACGGCATTTTCATCCAGCCAGGCTCATCCCAGCGCACCAGATACAATCGTCGGAGGGCTGGGACAGCCGGCATCCGCCCAGTGGTGGGAACGAAAATTTTCATCAAGAGTAATCGTACTGCAATTTCTCACTTAATGAAGTGGCCCCCACGTTTTGATTCTCGTTTAATCCTGGGATTTCTTCTCCCGCTCTTGGGCGTATAACTTCTGGAAGATCTGCAACTGCTCTTGGGATTTGGCGGGCTGGTTGAGCTTCGTGTAGAGCTGTGAAAGTTGGTAATGTATGTTCTTGTCAGTGGGATCCATCTCGCCGGCCTTTTCCAAGACCTTGACAGCTTCCGGGAGCTTTCCCTGTGCAACGTAGCACTTGCTCAATAGAAAATACCCCTTCATGAACTGCGGTTGAGCTGGTACGGCAAGCTCCAGCAGGGGCACGGCATCGTCAATCCTCCCACTCTTAA
>JASHTO010000273.1 GCA_030040515.1 Terriglobia bacterium | reverse complement strand
ATGATGCCGGGCGGCGGTGCAAAGTCAGCGTCAAAGATGGCAATGAGTTCACCTGCCGCAGTCTTCATGCCCTCCGCCAGCGCTCCCGCTTTGAAGCCCTCGCGGTTCGTCCGGTGATGGTAGGTGATGGGCACGCCGGCGCTCGCGCATTCGCTCACCAGCCGCGAGCAGACGATGCGCGTTTCGTCCGTCGAATCATCGAGCACCTGAATGTCCAGCCGGTCGCGCGGGTAATCGATGCGCGTCACCGCTTCGAGCAATCGCCCCACCACGTAGCGTTCGTTGTAAATGGGAAGCTGAACGGTCACGCGCGGCAGCTCCGCGAATTTCCCCACCGGCTTCCCTGCCTTGTGGCGATTCCGCAGGTAGAGATACGTCAGGCAGTAGCGATGAATCCCGTAAATCGAGAGGATAATGAGAATGGTGAAATAAGGGATCAGGATCGAAAGGTCAAAAGCGTTTGGCTGGTACACTCCTCTGAACGGGTTCTTGAAGAAAACCCAGTGCAGATACCTCACCACCGGATTGGTGGGAGCAAGGAACATGGCGAACAGGAATGGATGCATGAAAATTGCTTTAGGCGTCGGCCTACTCACGGATCAAGATCGGGCAGGCCCAGCTATAGGCCTTCACAGAACGAACAAGCGGGCGACTCCCGCGATAAAGAGCGTTCCCGCGGCCACAACCCCAAGCGCAGTATTATACACCAGCTTTGTCGTGTGATTTGGTGGTTCCCCAATCATCAGTAGTGGGTCAATTTGAAATTTCGGAGTAGGGGTACCCCTTGCGGGTGCCCTGGATTGAAGGGCAGGGACAAGCCCCGCCCCTACGGAATTCAAACTGACCCACTACTATGGATTGCCCTTCCCAATGACGGTATGGTCCTTTAGTACTATTCATCCTCCCCCCATCCTCGCCCCACTGTGCAGCAACCAACGAAAGATCCCTCACCACAGAGATCACGGAGGTTCCCAGAGGAAAAACTCTGTGTCTCTTTGTGACCTCTGTGGTGAGCGCTCTTAATTGACCCTTTCGGGGAACTTTAAATTCCCCAACCGCAAATCGGCAATCTGGGAGAGAATGTTACGGATGACTTGCGCCTCCTTCCTCAAACGGGCGGGAATTTGGGCATGGGCATTCGCGGCGCTGGCTGCCTTCGCGCAGATTTGGTTCGCGGCGCAGAACTTCACGGCGCCCCTGCAAACCGCCCGCAACCTCGGCAAAGCCTACTTCGAGCAGGGCAAGTATGCTGAGGCCATCGAGCAATTCCAGCGCGTGGTGGCTTCGGGGAAAGCCCTCGCGGCCGACCACTTGAATCTGGGCATAGCGCTGATGGAAGCAGACAATCTCGACGCGGCGCTGGGCGAGATGACCACCGCCCGGCAGATGGACCCACACCTTGTCTCGGCCGAATACAATCTGGGCATTCTCGCCAAGCGCGCCGCGCGCTTCTCTGACGCGGAAGCCGCGCTCAAACAGGTTGCCGCCATCGACCCCAATGACCCCGCCACGCTGTTCAATCTCGGTGCGGTCTATTGCGCCGAGAAGAAAAGCGAGGATTGCCTGGACGCTTATCGCCACGTCACCGCTCTGGGCTTCGGCCGCGGCCAGAATTTTTATGTCTCCGCCCTCTACCGCACTTTCACGACGCTCGCCCGGCTGAAACGTCAGGCCGAAGCGCAGCAGGAATTGAAGCGCTGGGAAGCGGTGCGCGGCCGCGTCCCCAACATTTCTCTACAGGACCGCGCGCTGGAATCAGGGAAATACGGCGCAATTGAATTGCCCGCTTTCCCGCCCGTGGAGACCGCGGCGCGCGCCGCTGAAAAGCCCGTGACGTTCACAGAATTGCGCCAGAAACTTGGCCTCAACATTCCTGCGGCCGCCGTCGCGCCGTTCGATCCGCGCACGCCCATCAAGGCTTCCGAATATTCGCTCGATTTCGCCAGGAAGAACCTTCTGCCGCTCTTCCAGGCGTCGATCACCGTGGGGGACTATGACGGCGACGGCTATCCTGACGTGTACGTGGTCGAGCCCTCTGGCGGAAACCATTTGTTCCGCAACGACGGCGCGGGCGGATTCCTTGACGTGACAGCGAAAGCGGGGGTGGCCGGCCCCGTGGGGAGCATCTCGGCAACTTTCGCCGATTTTGACAATAGCGGGAAGATGAGTCTGTTCGTCGCCGGCCTCGGCGGAGTGAAGGTTTATCAATATGCCGACGGGGAGTTTCACGACATCACGGAGAAGGCCGGGCTCAAGCCGCAGCCCGGCGAGATCGACACGCGCGCCGTGCTGCTTGACGCTGATGATGACGGATTTCTGGATTTGCTCGTCACCGCTTACACGAACCTGAACGTTCCTCCCCCAAAAGACCAATTCAAATTTCCGCAGGATTTTGCCGGGGCGCGAACTCATTTCTATCGCAACAACGGCGATGGAACGTATACGGAAGTCACTGCGTCGACGGGGCTCGAATCAGCACGGGGCAGAATGCTCGGCGTGGTTTTTGCCGATTTCTTCAACCACGGCTACAGCGACCTGCTGCTGTTTCGCGACGATGGTCCGCCGCGGTTTTATGAGAATCAGGGCGAGGATAAATTCCTTGCAAAGCCGATTGCGGCGCTTGCCAACACCGTAGTCCTCGACGCGCAGGTGGCGGATTTCAATCACGACGGATTTTTTGACTTGGCCGTGTGGTCCGAGCGCGGCGGCGAGACGCTCCTCAATCAGCACGATGGAACATTCGCGCGAAGTGCCCTGCCCCGCACCGTTGCGGATTTGGCCGGCGATGCCACGCCCGAGCTTCTTGCCGCCGACGCCCGCGGCACTCGGTTTTTCGAAAACGGTTCGAACCCTTCCCACAAAATTCCTGTCGACTGGCCGTTGGCCGGCGGGATGACCGTGGCAGCGCTCACTCCCAACTGGCGCGAAGATCCGGGCAAGCTCGATCTGCTGGCGACGACTCCTCAGGGAGAGGTGCGAGTCTTTGAGGAACAGGGCCATCCGCAGCATTGGATTGACGTCAAAATGACCGGCATGAAGAGCAACACGCAAGGCATTGGCAGCCAGGTAGAAGTCAAAGCAGGAAATTTCTACGAGAAGGTGGTAGTGACGCACAGCCCCTTCCGGGTCTTTACCGGCGAGGTCACAAAGCTCGACGTGATTCGCGCCATCTGGCCGAACGCGGTAGTGCAAAACTGGATCGATGTGCCAACCGACAAACTGTTCGAGGTTCGTGAGGCTGAGCGCCTTTCAAGTTCCTGCCCGTTTCTCTACGCCTGGGACGGCAAGAAGTTCGTTTACGTGACGGACGTGCTGGGCATGAGTCCTCTCGGCGAGCTCGCTCCGGACGGCACGTACACGAAGCCCTATCCGGAAGAATTTGTGCGCCTGCCCGATTGGGTGCAGGAATCCCACGGCAAGCTCGTTTTCCAGTTGACCGATGAAATGCGCGAGGCCGACTTCTTCGATCAGGTCAGGCTGGTGGCCGTGGACTATCCCGCCGAGGAAGAAATTCTTGCCGATGAAGTTTATTCCTCGAACCCCGGCCCCGCCTCGCTCTATGCCGTGCGCAACAAACGCTTCCCTGTTTCCGCCCTCGACGACCGCGGGAACGATGTGCTCCCGCTGATTTTGCGCCAGGACGGCCATTTCCCGACTGACTTCGCGCACAACCGGATTCTGGGCATGGCGGACACACACTCGCTCACGCTTGACCTCGGCGAATTTCCGACGAATGCTCCGGTCAGTCTGTGGCTGAACGGATGGGTTTTCTGGACGGATTCCAACGGCTCGCGCGCGCTCGAGCACAATCGCGAACTGACGATGATTTCGCCTTACTTGCAGGTGCGCGACGCCGCCGGCAAGTGGGTGACGGTGATTCCGGATATGGGCCTGCCCAGCGGCACGCATCGCACCATGCGCGTGGACCTGACCAGCAAATTCCTTTCCGCCGACCACCATGTGCGCATCGTCACCAACCTGTGCGCTTATTGGGACCAGATCTTCTTCACGACGGATGAAACGAAGTTGGTCGTAGGGCCGAACGGCGGTCGGCCCGATGTGGCCGAATTGCCGATGCTTGGCGCCGACCTGCACTATCGCGGCTTCTCGACTCCCGCCAGCGACCCGCAGCACGTGAATCCCGATGAATTTGATTATGAAAGAGTGATGACCGCCGCGCCGTGGAACCCGCTGCGCGGCAACTACACGCGCTACGGCGCCGTGGAAAAACTCCTGGCTCGCCCCGATGATGAATTGGTGGCAATGGCAACCGGCGACGAGATGACCTTGGAGTTCAGCCCCGCGCCTCTTCCACGGCTCGAGCCGGGATGGAAGCGCAATTATTTTCTCTACCTGCGCGGTTACGCCAAAGATGGCGAACCCAACACCGCCTTCGCCAGGACGGTCCTGCCCATGCCCTTCCAGAGCATGTCGAATTATCCGCCCGGCCCCGCTGACCATCCGCCGAACACCGCGAGCTATCAGCAATATTTGCGCGAATGCCAGACGCGCCCGGGTTATGCGCTGATTCCACCGCTCGCGCCGGCGATCGGAGCAAAGTAGCGCGAGCATCGCCCTGCCACCCAAAGCCGTCTTCGGGCGACGGGTCGGGCCCGCTGTGGCGAGAGCGTCCCGCCCTCGCGGGCTTCCACCCGGTGATTGTAATGCCCCGCCCGCTTGGGTAGAATCCATCCCGTTTTCGCAGGCAGGGGGAGCCGTTTTGCAATCCCATTAATTGAACTCGAATCTCAAGGGCCGTTCCCCCTTCACAAGGAGTCCCGCAATGAATATTATTCGCAGATTGTTTCTTGTGATTTTGATTTCACCGCTCGGGATGGGAATTGCCACACCACCGCCCGGCGGCGTGCGCGACCTCATGCAGGCCGGTACGGGGAGCTACGGCTGCACAGCTTCCGATATTGCCCACTACGTAGCACGGAGAACCGCCGGGCCGATCACGATTGACGGCCGCCTCGACGAGCCTTCCTGGCAGAAGGTACAAAAATCCGGGCGGTTTGTCGATATGGTCACCGGCGAGCCGGCTTTCTTCGACACGCGGGCGGCTGCCATGTGGGACGACCAGTACCTTTACATCGGTATGTGGCTGGAAGAGCCCTACGTGGAGGCGCACCTCACCCGGAACGGCTCACTGATTTTCAAGGAGAGCGACGCCGAGGTGTTCATCGACGGCGGCGACGCTTATTCGGAGTTTGAGATCAACGCCCTGGGCACCACTTACCAGGTCTTTTTCATCTGGAAGGATGCTTACAAGAAAGGCAGCATCTTTGATACTCCGCAATTCGACGTTTTTAAACCCCAGGCCGTTACTTTTGCGGGAAACTTCGATCGCACCTCAGAATATTTTTGGGTGGGATCTCATCCCCGCGGCGTGCGCTGGGCGTTTCTCGATTGGGCTTATCCGGGCCTGCGCTCCGCCGTTCACGTGGACGGAAAAATCAACGACAACTCGACTCCCGACAAGGGATGGACTGTGGAACTGGCGTTCCCCTGGCAGGACATGAAATATCTGGCCGCGGGGCGGTCACTGCCTCCCAAGGACGGCGACACTTGGCGGATTTTCTTCGGGCGATTTGAAAAGCTCGAAGCCGGAGGGAAGGAGTTGCCGCATCCGGCCTGGGTCATGAGCCCCCACCGCGTCCTGGACACGCACATTCCGGAATGCTTCCCGTATGTTCAAATGTCCACAAAAATCGTGGGGCAATAGCGGGGTCGGGCGTTCCAACCATTAATCCTTGCGGCCAAGCCCGCTGCCCCGCGTCGAGACAAATCAGGGGATGAAAATGAGAGTACGAGATTTTTCTTGTGCAGTCATGATTCTGACCTTCGTGGCATGGGGAGGAATTACGCCGAAGCGCGCCGCCGCAGCGGACACGCCACCTTACAACATCGTTCTGGTCACGCCCGATCAGTTGCGCGCCGATTACATGCAGGTTTACGGCTATCCCCTTCCCGATACTCCCAATTTGAACGAGCTGGCACGCCAGGGAACGGTGTTCACGCGCGCATACGCCTCGGGATCGTACACCACACCTTCCTTTGGCGCGATTTTGACAGGAATGTTCCCCACGGTGCACGGCATGACGCTGCCTCCCTTCCAAACCTGCGGCCCCGGCATCACGCGTCCGCTGGCGGAGGGCGGGCATCCCCCGATTCCGGACGATCTTGTTCTCTCCTCCCACAAACCGATTCTGCCGGACCTCCTGAAACCCCGGGGGATGCTGACGGCCGCGGACAACTCAAATTGCTGGTCGGTTTGGGATGTGCTTCAGCGAAGGTGGGATGAGTTCAAGTTCTTTCCGGGCTCGCAAATGCCCTTGGAGGGGCGTCCCAACCGCGCTGGCCCCCTCTACTTGACGGCGCCGAAGACGGTCGCCTGGGCGCAACAATTCCTCACCGCTAATCGCGACCGGCGATTCCTCCTCTGGGTGCATTTCATAGAGCCTCACTCGCCCTATAACGCCCCCCGGGAATACGATCATTTCCGCACCGCAGACGATTACCCCGACCTCTACGACGATAATGCTCCCGACATCCGCAAACTTCACAATCGCGCCGCGCTCGGAGACGTGCACGCCATCCGCCGCCTCGAGCAACTCTATTCCTCTAAAATCCTGTACGTGGATCATTACGTTGGCGAGTTGATGAAGTCCATCGCCGATCTTGGCCTCGACAAGAACACGGTGGTGATCTTGACATCGGACCACGGCGAGCTGCTCTACTCCCATCCCCAGGACTTCAATATGGCCGACCATCGCTCGCTCTACGATGCCGACCTGCACATTCCGCTGATCTTCCGCGGGCCAGGAATTCCCGAGGGCAAACGCACAGACGCGCTGGCCAGCCACTACGATCTGGTTCCTACGATTCTGGATTTGGAGGGAATTCCCGCACCAGCGGGCATCGATGGCAGCAGCCTGAAGCCGGTGCTTTCCGGTGAGGCGTCTTCGGTCCATCCTTATCTGTACGGCGAGGAGAGCATCCTGACGCCGCAATACTCGGTGCGCGACACACGTTACAAGTTGATTGAGACGATGCGCACCGGCAAAATCCAATGCTTCGATAACCAGACCGACCCGGGAGAATTGGTGGACATCTGCACCCAAATTCCTGAAAAAGCTGCTGAGCTGAAGCGCGCGCTCGATTCGCACATTCGGGCGATGATTCAGGAGGCGAAATCGTATGAGGATTGGGAGAAAAACCAGGGACTCGCTGTGCTCGAGCAACGTGATTCGGCGTCCCTAGCCGCTCTTGCGCCTCGCGATCTCACCATTGCCCCGGCCGATAGCGCGCACTTTCAGCTTACCGGGCGGCTCTGGAAGATGGTGGAGGGCCTTGCGGATCCGGCCGCGTCGGATATCTGGACGCCTCCCGACCCCGCCAACGCCCTTGCCATCTGGCGGTCGGACACACCGCTGACCGGCGACTACGACATTTCGATTTCCTATGACGGCGGCAGCGAGCCCGGCGAGAAACTCGCCGCCGATGCCAACTTTACGGTGCGCTTCAAGGGTGGAACTCTTTCCGTCCCCGTCGATGAAAGCCGGGGGCAGGGGACGTGGATGGCCCTCGGGCGGTTCCACGACCCGGTGAGCGTGGAATTGACCAATCGTGCCAGCGGACCCGTGGTGGCCGGAAGGGTGCGATTTGTCCACGTAGAATGATTGAGGCACGGACTCTTGCCAGCCAGCATATTCGCAAATCAACGACCCATGAAAACAATAAGTTGACCGAATTCTTCCCACCAACCTAAATTATCAATGTAAGATATTAGATGTTAAAGAGGGCACACCACGGCATGGGTAGTTCTGCCGCGAACGCAGGAGGTATGAAAATATCGGGACGTAGGGGCGGCCCTCGTCCTGCGGCCCAAAGCCTTCGGGCGACGGGTCGGGGCCGCCCTTAGGCAACCCAAGGGTTGCCCCTACGACGTGCCTGTTCGGTCGAAATTTTTCACATCTTCTGAATGGCCGTGCGGCGGAAGACGCTTCCCATTCAGGGTGACTGCTCGTCAGCAAGAGGAACCAAACATGAAAAAAGGCAGAAACAGGACAACTCGGCGGGATTTCCTGCGCGGTGCCAGTGCCTTGGTGATTGCCGGCGCTACTCTTAGGCCCGGCAGAGCTTCGCCGCGGGGCGGAGAGGGGGTGGCAGGGAGCGCCGAACCTTCGCCAGCGCTATCCTTCGAAGGCCGAACGGCCTGGAGCGCCGCCGATCCAGCCCCCAACCTCGTTCCGGAGCAGCCCGGCAAAACCCCCAGCTATTGGTGCACCTGGGGCGCGCAGTCCAGCACAGTTAAGGGCGCGGACGGCGGCCAGTTGGCCGCGGGCGACAATCTCAACGAGACGCTGGCGTTCAAAGATCCGGGCTGGCTGACGAACTATTTCCAGAAAGTGCGCAAAGACCTGTTCGTGGTCTACGACGGCGGATGGGACGTCCCCCTCGGCCAGGATTGGACCGGAAAAGGAGTCTGGCGCCTGGGCCGGTTTGAAGTGGCGTTGGACAGATTCCCTTCCTGCTCGGGTACGCCCGCCGGGGGGCTGCGCAAACTCAACGAGATGACCCGCGCAGCGGGGTGGCGGGGCGCCGGAGTGTGGGTAGCGGCGCAGGATTATGGTGACAACAAAGACGGCAAGCTGCTGAGTCACGCCCAAATGGTGGAGGATTTTCGCGCCCACGCCCGCTGGAGCCGTGACGCCGGGGTGGAGTACTGGAAGTGCG
>JASHTO010000272.1 GCA_030040515.1 Terriglobia bacterium | reverse complement strand
ATGGAACCTTCTCGACGCGCGTGCGGCTTTACGCGGGTGTTCGTCGTGTCGATATCGAGACGCAGATCCTGAACAATGATGCCCACGTGCGCTATCGCGCGCTGTTCCCGACCACCGTCAAAGACGGCAAACGCACGGACGAAATTCCCTTTGGCGCCATCGAACGGCCACGGGAGCAGGAATTTCCCGCGCAGAATTGGATGGATTACGGTGACGGCGCGCACGGGCTCGCGCTGCTGAATTGCGCGATGCCCGGCAACAACGTGGCTGACGGCACGCTCATGCTATCGCTGCTGCGCTCGGCGGCGATCACGGCGTACGGTTTCGGCGGCGGATACGAACCGGGCGTCTCCTCGGATTCGGGCCTCGAAATGGGGGGCACTCTGACGTTGCATTACGCGCTCGTGCCGCACGCGGGCGACTGGCGCGATGCGGGCGTCTCGCGCGCCGGGTGGGAGATCAATCAGCCGCTCATTGTTCGCAAGGTAACCGCACACGCCGGAATTTTGCCCGCGCGCTGGGGATGGTTGGAGATTTCCGCGCCTGATGTGAATGTCTCCGCTCTAAAGCCCGCGCGCGATGGCAGTGTAATCCTGCGGGTGTACGAGGCGGCGGGCCGCGCGACCTCGGGGGTTAGTGTTAAATTGCGAGCACCCGTCGTCTCCGTGCACGAGGCCGATCTGATGGAAGACGTGGGGCGCGAGATCGTGACGGAGCAGGACACCTTCAAGTTCGACTTGCACCCCTACGAGATCAAGACTTTCAAGTTGCGGCTTCGTCCGCTCGAAAACCGGCAGTAGAATTGCTCAGAAGATTTTGATCGCTTCGGTTGCAGGAATTCGGAACCCTACGATGACACACACCATTCTCATGCCCGACCTCGGACAAACCACGACGGAAGGGAAAATTCTCAAATGGCTCAAGCATCCTGGCGAGAGAATTTCGAAGGGCGACCATCTTCTGGAGGTTGAGACGGACAAAGTCATAATGGAAGTGGAATCGTACGTCAGTGGTTACTTGCGGCAGGCGCTCGCAGCGGACGGCGAAATGGTGAGCGCGATGACTCCCATCGCGCTGGTGACGGACACAAGGGAGGAGCCGGTCGCACGGGCGGAGGCAAAAGCGCCAGTTCCAGCGCCAGCTGCTGAACCTGTCGTTGCCGCCCGGCATGCTCCTGCTCCATCCTCCGGCGAATTTTCCATCGCTCCAGCGGCACGCGCACTCGCCAAAGAATTGGGAATCGATTTGAGCTTGCTCTCGGGCAGCGGACCCGGCGGTTTGATTACTCGCAAGGATGTGGAAAAGTTCGCACAGCGCACCGAAAAAACCGGGAGTGATTAAAGAGCAAAATGCACGCCTCGACTTTGGACAACCGGCAGAAGCTCGCGATATATCAGCGCATGGCGCTGTGCCGGAGATTTGAGGAGCGTGTGTACTACCTGTTTCTCGAAGGCCGCCTGCCAGGGACGGTACACCAATCGGCCGGACAGGAAGCAAGCGCCGTGGGAGTGTGTTCGGCGCTGGCCGAAGGTGACGTGGTCACCAGCACGCACCGGCCGCATTCCCACGCCATCGCGCGCGGACTGCCGGTGAAAAGCCTGATGGCGGAGCTCTTTGCCAAATCCACCGGATGCTGCCGCGGCAAAGGCGGGTCGATGCACCTGGGCGACCTTGCGCTCGGTATGTTGCCGGCGATTGCCATTGTGGGTGGCGGCATTCCACTCGCCACCGGGCAGGCGCTGGCCTTTCAGTATCTCGGCAGGAAGAATATCGCGGCGTGTTTCTTCGGCGACGGCGCAGCGAACATCGGCACATTTCACGAAGCCATCAACATGGGCGCGATCTGGAACCTGCCGGTGGTCTACATCTGCGAAAACAACAAGTACGGCGCTTCTACTTCCGTCGATAAAGTCATGAAAGTGGAGCACGTGAGCGAGCGCGCTACCGCTTACGGAATTCCCGGCGTGACGATTGACGGCAACGATGTGGAGGCGGTGCATCGCGCCATGTCGAGCGCCGCCGAGCGCGCTCGCGCGGGCAGCGGGCCCACGCTGCTCGAGCTCGAAACCTACCGCTTCAGCGGGCACTCGCGCAGCGACCCCGGCCATTACCGCCCTCCGGAAGAAGTGGCCGCGTGGAAGCAACGCGATCCCGTTGCAGTTTACGAGAAGACCCTCATCAATCAGGGGATTCTGAATGAAGAAGAGGCCCGTCAGATTCATGCATCCGTCGAGAAGGAGCTTGATGAAGCCGTGAAATTCGCCGAGGAAAGTCCCAGCCCCGCCGCGGAGGAGTGCCTGAGCGATGTCTTCGCCTGAGACACAAATTCCGTCAGCCCAAACCTCCATGCGCAGGCTGACCATGGTGGAAGCGTTGCGCGAAGCCCTGCGCGAGGAGATGCGCCGCGATGAAAGGGTGATCCTGATCGGTGAGGACATCGGTGTCGAAGGCGGCTTCGGCGGAGCCTTTACCGTAACGCTCGGCTTGGCGGAAGAGTTCGGGCACCGGCGCGTCATCGACACACCAATTTCGGAAGCGGCCATCGCCGGCGTGGCTGCCGGCGCGGCAGTGGGCGGCCTGCGCCCTGTGGCCGATGTCCAATACGGCGACTTCCTGTTCATCGCCATGGACCAGCTCGCAAACCAGGCGGCCAAACTGCGCTACATGTCGGGCGGCAAGATTTCCGTGCCCATGGTCATGCGTGCGCCCGTCGGAGCCACGACGCGCGGCTCGCAACACGGGCAGTCGCTGGAAGCATTCTTTACTCACGTTCCGGGATTGAAGGTGGCGTGCCCCTCCAATCCTTACGACGGCAAGGGACTTTTGAAGACCGCCATCCGCGACGACAATCCCGTCATCTTCTTCGAGCACAAGCTGCTCTACGGAAGCAAAGGCGCGCGCAAGGAGGCCGGGGGAATCGAAGTTCTGGGCCACGTTCCGGAGGAGGAATACCTGATTCCCTTCGGCCAGGCGAAAATCGCCCGCCCCGGCCGCGACATCACCATCGTCGCGAATCTCCTGATGGTCCACCGCTCGTTGCAGGCCGCGAAAATCCTTGCCGAACGCGGAATCGAGGCCGAAGTGATCGATGTTCGAACTCTCCTTCCCTTCGACTGGGACGCCGTGGGGGAGTCGGCGCGGCGAACGCGTAAAATGCTGATCGTCGAAGAGGACAGCCTGACGGGCGGCTGGGGCGCGGAAGTGGCCGCGCGCATTGGCGACGTGTGTTTCGGCCATTTGGACGCGCCGATTCGCCGCATTGCCGCGCCGGACACCCCGGTTCCCTTCGCCCCGATTATGGAAAAGTTCTACATTCCGTCAACGGAAACCATCGTCGCCACGGCACAGGAATTGGTCTCGAACTACTGACACGACCTGGCGCCGA
>JASHTO010000271.1 GCA_030040515.1 Terriglobia bacterium | reverse complement strand
CCCAGGATGGCAGCAAGCTTCAGTCCGGCTCGAACGGCGGCGGCGGGCGCGTGGGCCTGGAGTTTTTCTCCGGGGATAAGGGTCCCGAGCATTTCGCCAAAGAGGCGGCGCGTCAGGCCATCGTTCAACTGGAAGCGCGCGAGGCCCCGGCGGGAGAAATGGAAGTGGTGCTCGGCCCCGGCTGGCCGGGCATTCTGCTGCACGAGGCCATCGGGCACGGGCTGGAGGCGGATTTCAATCGCAAGGGCATCTCCGCGTTCAGCGGGCGGATGGGGCAGCGCGTGGCTTCCGACATCTGCACCGTGGTGGACGATGGCACCATTCCTTCGCGCCGCGGCTCACTGAATGTGGATGATGAAGGCGAGCCCACGCAGAAGACCGTGCTGATCGAAAACGGCATCCTGCGCGCCTATTTGCAGGACAAGCTGAGCTCCGACATTCTGAAAACCACGCGCACCGGCAACGGGCGGCGGGAAAGTTACGAGCACATTCCCATGCCGCGCATGACCAATACTTACATGCTGGCGGGGAATGACGAGCCCGGCGACATCATTCGCTCCGTCAAACACGGCTTGTTTGCAGCTAACTTCGGCGGCGGGCAGGTGGACATTACCAACGGCAAATTTGTGTTCTCCGCTTCGGAAGCTTATATGATTGAGGATGGCAAGCTGACCGCGCCGGTGAAAGGCGCCACGCTGATTGGCGACGGCCCCACCGTGCTGACGCGCGTCACGGCCGTGGGTAACGATTTGCAGCTCGATCCGGGAATCGGCACGTGCGGCAAAGACGGCCAAAGCGTGCCCGTGGGTGTAGGCATCCCCACTATCAAAGTCAGCAGCCTGACTGTGGGCGGCACGGCGCCGCGCGGGGTAACATCGTTTACTTAAAGTGATTGGGTGGTGGTTAGAAAAGCCGCTTTGCCCTAGCTACTTCTGATCCGTTGGGAGTTCCCCCGGCTTTGCCGGAGTGGTAGTAAGAGCTTGGCAGTTTCTGATGCATGATTTCTTGGCCTGTCGGGCGGGCCGAAAACACCCCTCATCCCCCGCCTTGCGGTCCCCCCTCTCCCCCTGGAGAGGGAAAACACATCTTTGGGGCGCGCTCGCGCGCTAAAATTTTTTCCCTCTCCCGTGGGGAGAGGGGGGCCGACGGAGGAGGTCGGGTGAGGGATTTCTACCTGGCCCCTTTGAGGGGGCGAGCACGATAAGGCCCTCGGCTCTGCCGGGGGGATACTTAGCATGGAACCACAACTTGAACAAATCGCAACTGACCTGGTGAGCCGCGCCCTGCGGGCGGGAGCCACTTCCGCGGACGTCACCGTCCACGAGGTGGACGAGTTTTCCACGGCGCTGCGGCTGGGTGAGATTGAGAAATTAAAGGAAGCGGCTTCGAAGGCGCTGGGACTGCGAATTCTTCTGGGCGTGCGCAGCGCTTCGTCATTTTCGAGCGATTTCTCGCCGGCCTCGCTGGACCGGCTGGTGCAGCGCACGCTGGCCATGGCGCGCGTGACTTCCGAAGATCCCGCCGCCGGCCTGCCGGACCGCGCGCTCCAGGGCAGTTTCCAGGGCGACATGGGAATTTACTCCGATGACGTCGGCCAGCTATCCACCGAGGAGCGCATCGATTACGCCCGGCGCGCCGAACGGGCGGCGCTCGATGCCGACCCGCGCATCAAGAATTCCGAGGGCGCGTATTTTGAGGCGAGTGTGAGCCGCAGGGCATACGCCAATTCGCACGGATTTGTGGGCAGCTACCGGTCATCGTATTGCGCGGGCTCCGTGGCTCCCGTGGCGGAAGATGGCGGCATGCAGCGCGACTACTGGTATTCGGTCTCGCGCCGGCGCAGTGACCTGGAAAGTCCGGAATCGGTCGGCCGCAAGGCGGCGGAACGCACGCTGCGCAAGCTCGGCGGGCGCAAAATGACTACCTGCCAGGTGCCGGTGATTTTCGATCCGGAAACCGCGCCCACCATCGTCGGGCACATCTTTGAAGCGGTGCGCGGCGACGCCATTTATCGCAGTGCTTCGTTCCTGACCGGAAAACTGAACCAGAAGGTGGCGAACGAGAGGGTGACAGTCCTTGACGATGGGCTGCGCCCGGGCGGATTCGGAACGCGGCCGTTTGACGGCGAGGGAGTGGTAGCATCCGTCATGCCGGTGATCGAAAAGGGGGTGCTCAGCAATTACCTGCTGAATGCCTACACGGCACGCAAGCTGGGGATGCGCACCACGGGAAATGCCTCGCGCGGCGTCTCCGGCCCGCCGTCTGTGGGGCCGAAGAATTTCTACCTGGTCGCCGGCCCGCACACGCCCGAGGAGATTCGCAGGTCCGTGAAGACGGGCTTTTACGTTACCGACCTGATCGGATTCGGCGTGAATGTGGTGACCGGGGATTACTCGCGCGGCGCCGCGGGAATGTGGATCGAAAACGGCGAGTTTACTTTTCCCGTGGAAGAAGTCACGGTGGCGGGAAACTTGGTGGATATGCTGAACCACGTCGAGATGGTGGGCAGCGACCTGGAGTTTCGCAGCGCCATCGCCGCTCCCACGCTGCTGATTTCCGGCCTGACCGTCGCCGGAACCTAATGGCTGACCATGTCGCGGAACGATCGCGGTGTTTCCACTCCCATCATCATTGTTATTGTTCTTGCCGTCCTTGCGGCGCTCCTCGCCGTGTGGGTGCTCGAGCAACACCATGCTGCCTCACGTCCCACGTCTTTGCGCGCAACCCGCCCGCCCATGAGCGCGGAGCAGAAGGCCTACCTTTCCTCTCTGTCGCTCAGTGATTTGCGAATGAGCGCCGCGGTCAACTATCTCGGCGATACGGTGACGTACCTGGACGGCAGCGTGACCAATAACGGCGCTAAGCCGGTTCGCAGTCTTGAAGTGGAATTGAGTTTCGTGGATATATTGAATCAGGTGGTGCTGCGGGAAGACGCCCACCCGCTCTCAACGTCCTTGCAGCCGGGCGAAACGCGCGCCTTCCGAGTGTCGTTTGACCACATGCCGGTGGATTGGAATCAGGCCCCGCCGAATGCGAAAGCGGTTTATTTGGAATTTTGAGCTTTGGCCATTTGGTCAGACAATCTATCGCCCTAATTCCAACCTGCGGTAGAGCGGCAGGGGCAGTCCGGCCTTTTCCATCTTGGCCTGAGTCTTGGCCACTTCGTAGGGAGTGCGGTAGAACTCCACTTCTTTCCGATCCAAATCAAGAATGGCGAAGCCGACGCGCCAGTCGCGGTCGCGGGGCTGGCCGACCGAGCCAGGGTTAATCAGATATCGCGTTCCGTCTTCCAGCGACATGGTGAGCGTAAGTCCGTCGGGAGTGGGCGGAATGTGGATGGAGTGAAATCGCCCGGCCGAATTCAGCGTGAAGCCGCCTTGCAGGTGCGTATGCCCAAAGCACACCAATTGCGTCTCCGGGCCACGCAGCAGGGGAAGGGCTTGGGCGGGTCCGAGAATATATTCGTCCTCATCGTTGGGCGAGCCGTGGACCATGATGAATCCCTTCATCACCGCGGGACCCATGGGAAGATTGCGAAGGTAATCCAGATTGTGCTGCGTCAGGGTTTGATTTGTCCAGCTCGTCGCCATGCGGGCGTAGGGATTGAATTCGGCGGCGTCGTCAATGCCGCAACACGCCTTATCGTGATTGCCACGAATCACCACCTTGCAAAGATTGCGGATTTTGTCGACCACTTCGTTGGGATTCGGGCCGTACCCCACGAGATCGCCCAGACAAACCGCCTGGTCGTATTTGCCGGCGGCGAGTTCCAGACAGGTGTACAGGCCTTCCAGGTTAGAATGAATGTCACTGAGCAGCAGGTAGCGCATAGGAATCAAGAGTCGCAAAATTATAGTCGAGAAGGAACGCGGATGCGCATAAATTTCAGCCGGAAGGGTTGCTTTTTAACGGACCCTTCGTATTCTAACCCGGGGCTACAGCGCGAGTTGTGGCGGCCCGGCTGTAGCGGCGGTCTATCGACCGCCGGCGACGCTCATAGAGCGCCGCTACAGCGAGCCGCATTGGAAAACTCAGATTGAGACGCTTCCTGCGCCTCCGGATTTTTGACCGCGCGCGCGGATTCCGCTAAAATTCCAGGTGTAAGGCGCCTTTCGCGAATGCCTTCCAAGGAGAGACATGCTGCGTTTTCAAACCGCTGGGGAGTCGCATGGTCAGGGATTGGTGGCGCTCCTCGAGGGATTGCCCGCGGGGCTGCGTATCGATTTTGACTATGTGAATCGCGAGCTGAAG
>JASHTO010000270.1 GCA_030040515.1 Terriglobia bacterium | reverse complement strand
GAATGAAACTTCTGAATCTCGATTTCACGCGCATTGGTCATGACACCTTCAAAATCAAGGGTTCCAATGCCCTCTACACCGATCCGTTCAAAGTGACGGGCCGCGATGAGGCGGACATCGTTCTGCTCAGCCATGAGCACTTCGACCACCTCAGCCTTGAGGATCTCAACAAGGTCATCTTTCCGGGGACCACCATTGTGGCCAGCCCGCTTTGCAAGGATGGGTTGAAGGGCTTGCAGGTGAAGCAGACCCGTTTTCTTGATCCGGGCGGGAAGATCACGGTGGGGAGAGTGGAAATCGAAGCGGTGCCCGCTTACAACGTGAACAAGTTCCGCGAGCCGGGGCAGGCCTTCCACCCCAAAGGTGGAAAGGGCCTGGGATTCATCTTCACGATGGACGGCACACGCGTCTACTACGCGGGTGACACGGACTTCATCCCAGAGATGGACAAGATCGCCTGCGACATCGCGCTGCTGCCGGTTTCAGGAACTTACGTCATGACGGTGGAAGAGGCGGTGGAAGCGGCCCTGGCCATTCATCCCCGCATCGCCGTGCCCATGCACTACGGCGCCATTGTGGGAACGGAAGCCGACGCCACGCGGTTCAAGAATTTGGTGAAGCACTGCCAGGTCGAAATCATTTAGCCATTTAGCAGTGGTACAGATTGAAATCTGAGCGTAGGGGTGCCCCTTGCGGGTGCCCTGCTGATATCGCTGGACCGAAGGGCAGGGACAAGCCCTGCCCCTACGAAATTCAAACCGAACCACTACCAGCCATGGGGTCATTTTGCCATTTGAATTCCTGTGCAATTATCCTGTGACGTTTTCTGGTCACGATGCTCGACGAACCAAATCGCCCCATCACTATACGGAACGACATAAATGTTTGCGTATTTGGCTGTAGCAGCGGTCGATGACCGCCGGTCGGCGCTCGCCCTGCGACCCAAAGCCGTCTTCTGGCGACGGGTCGTAGAGCGCCGCTACAATTTATGGCGCTCTGTGTAAATGACCCAATGGCCAAATGACCAATCACTCAACGTGCGCTGGCCCACGCCAGCCCGTCAGCGCTCTTGCCGGCGGCAATCAATTTATCCACGTTCCAGGTCTTAAGATTAATCTCCGCCACCTGCTTGCTGGAGTCGCAGGAAACGTAGGCCACTTGATCGTCGGGCCGTACCAATATTTCCTGCGGCGCTTTAGGAACGCTGATGGAGCGCACGACGCGCATGGACTTCAAATCCACAACCGCAACTTTGTCGATGGGCGGTTCGGTAACCAGCAGCCATTTGCCGTCGCGCGTCGGCGCCGTTCCGTAGGCGAGGCCCTGGAGAGGAATCCAAGTGGTGACTTGATTCTTGGCGGTGTCGATCACGGCGAGCTGCGGCTGAGTCTGGTCCGCGGTAAACACCCAGCGGTCGTCCACGGAAAGGGCAATGCGTTGCGTGACGTGCGAGACGGGAATTACCGCGATGGTCTTGCGCGCCTCGAGGTCGAGCGCGCTCACCGTTCCCGGCCCGACGTTCGCCGTGTAGCCGCGCTTCCCATCGCGAGTGATGGCGAGCATATGCGATTCCGCCTGCCCCGTGGGCACCGTGCCCAGAATGCGCAGCGTCTTGGGGTCGATGATGGTGATGGAGTTGCCGAGTTCCGTGGTGATATAAAGCAGGCCGTTTTCAGGGCCGAAGACCGCGCAGTGCGGACGCAGGGGTTTTCCCAGGTCGAGCGTGTCGATCAGTTTGTGCGTGGCAAGGTCGATGACCGCCACCGTAGCGCCATCCGTCCCCGGCTTGCCCACGCCGGAATTACCGTAGATGGGAACGAAGGCGCGCCGCCCGTCGGGTGAAGCGGCAACCTCGTGCCCTGTGAATCCGCCTTCATCCACCGTGGCTACTTCCTTTCCCTCCACCGGGTCAATGATGCCGAGTGTATGGTCGCCTTTGTTGGCGATGAGCAGCCAACCGTGGGATGGGGTAGGCGGATTGGGCACCGCCGCCAACAGCGCCACTATGCTGATTGCCCCCGCGGCAAGTAGAAGTCGAATCGTCCAGTTTTCCATGTGTCCCTCCGATCGTGCAGCGCCATTCTATTCCCCAGGGAGGTCAACTTCAAGACACAGTACAGGCTTTTTCATCAAACTCTAAGTGGCAGAGTAGGGTGGCGGACAAGTTGGAATTAATCAGGAATGAAGCGTCGCAGGTAGTCCATGCCCTCCCTGGCCCAGGCGTGCTCGAGGGCAAGTGTCTCGTCCAGAGTCGCCTGCGCCGGCGTCCAGGATTCGAGCATCACGGAGGGTTGAGTGCGCAACGCCGCAAACGATTCCACGATCCAGGGAACATTCAGCCGGCCCTTTCCCACCGGACAGCCAAGGACTGAAAACCCCATTCCGTGCGCTGCCTCATGCACCACAAAATCCTTGATGTGCAAACTTAAAGTGCGATGCCCCAATACCCGCACGGACATTTGCCACCCCTGAGGAAGGGCCAGCGGATTGGCCGTGTCGAGCGCCGCGCCCAGCCACGGGCTGCGAATTGACTCGAGGGTTTCGTTCAATTCCGCCGCGGGGATCCGACTGTTGTCAATGGCCAGCCCCATTTTTTCTCCTTCCAAATCTTCCGCGATCGTGTGCAAATAATTAGAAAGCTCCACCCGCGAGGGGATGCGGCCATCCGCGAGTTCAGGGGTTGTTTTCAGAAGAATGGCGCCGGTTTTCTTGGCGAATTTGATTTGCTCCCTCAGGTGCTCCGGGTCGATTCCCGTGGTGGCAATCTCCAGGTCAATTTTCCAGCTTTTCGCTTGCTTCACCAGGTCGCGCCATGCTCTTTCCGCAAGCCGGTTGAGGGGTAGGTTCGGCCCGAATTGCACAAGACCTACGCCCAGGTCGCGAGCTTTCTCGAGCAGTTGAAGCGGTGTGAGCGGGCTGCTGGGCGGAGCGTCCGGCAGGCCGATGGCCCACGGAAAGGTGTAAGAGCTGATGCCGAGCTTCATGCTTATGCCTCGACTGGGCGTAGAGCAGCTTCAGTCAATGTTTTAACATAAGGATCGGATAGAGCGTGATTTGGTATTTGCAGCGATGATCTCCGGCCGCCGAATCGTCGATTCAATGATCAACGCTACAGATTAGCGCTTGTTTCTCGGACCCGTAAATTGTTTAATCTCGATATCTTCTCCGCAGCCCGGGGAATTCCGGGCAGGACCAGCAAAGGAGACTTCCATGCCGATTCCGGTGACGACCACGTTCACGCTTGAAGGATATCGAATTCGCGAATATAAGGGCCTGGTGCGCGGGATCATCGTGCGTTCGCCCACGATTGTTCAGGGAATTCTGGGCGGCCTCAAGAATATCATCGGGGGAAAAATCGGCGCGTATACGGAAATGTGTGAGCAGGCACGCCAGCAAGCCTACGAGGCACTCATCCAACACGCCGCGGAAATGGGAGCAAATGCCGTGCTGGGCTTCCGCTATGATGCCTCGGAAGTGGGCAGGAGGGAGTCCGCGACGGAGGTGTTATGCTACGGCACGGCCGTCGTGGTGGAGCGAGCGTAGCGCGGCCCGCCCAAACGCGGCGCTATGGAAAATTTCTTCGCGACGCGCGAGGTTACCGAGAGCATCCTTATGGACCGTTATGCGTCTCTTTCGCCCGGTGAGCCCGTTCCGCCTTCGCCGCCCACAGATCTCCAGAGAGTTTTCATCGGCAAAGAGGGGCTGCGCGCCGGGTGGGGCCTGCTCATCTTCATCGTTTTGTTTGTGGTGTCCATCGCCTGCAGGAGCGTCATCCTGCACGCACTCCATCCCGCCGGGGCCGAATTGAAGCCAGCTTCGGAGATACCGGCGGCGCCGTGGATGCTCTTGGCCTATGCGGCAACCTGCCTCATGCTGCTTCTGATTACCTGGTTCATGTCGAAAATCGAGCGACGTCCGAACTCTGTTTATGGCCTCGGCGGCAATGGCAAGGTTCGGCGGTTTTTGGCAGGCCTGGTCTGGGGGATGGCCTGCCTTTCTCTCCTCATCTTGATCCTCTTCAAATGCGGATTTCTGATTTTCGAAGGTCGCGCGCTTTTTGGTGCCGGCATCCTGCGGTACGGTGCGTATTGGTTTCTCAACTTCCTTATGGTCGGATTGTTTGAGGAGTATTCTTCTCGCGGCTACGTCCTCTACACCCTCGCCCGCGGCTTCACCGTCCTGTATCGACGAGCTTTCCCGCCCAGGAACAGCGCAACCTTGGGATTCTGGAGCGCGGCGGTTGTGATTTCCTTGCTCTTTGGACTCGTTCACAGTGGAAATACCGGCGAGTCCCCCCTTGGATTGCTTGCTGCCAGCCTGGTTTCAATGGTCTTCTGCCTCAGCCTTTGGCGGACCGGTTCGCTCTGGTGGGCCATGGGCTTTCATGGGGCGTGGGACTGGTCCCAATCGTTTCTCTACGGCGTTGCCGATAGCGGCATGATGGCCCAACACCGCCTCCTTGTCACCCACCCAGTGGGCAACTCTCTCCTGAGCGGAGGAACCACCGGCCCCGAG
>JASHTO010000269.1 GCA_030040515.1 Terriglobia bacterium | reverse complement strand
ACTGGGCGATTTGTTCGCCACCGTCTACAAAGCCATGGGCGTCGATTGGACCAAGACCTACGATTCACCCATCGGCCGGCCCATTTACATTGCCAACGGATTTGGCGATACCGCCGGCGCGCCGCTCAAGGGACTTGTGTAGTCTGTAGCGCGGGCGTCCCCACCCGCGAAATGCTGTAGCGGCGCTCTACGAGCGTCGCTACAATTTACTAATTCAGACCAGCATGTACTCCAGGAACGCCTTCAGGTCATGCGCGGTCTTGCGCGGATCCAGCTCCCAATATTTCGGACTGAGCAACTCGCACGACCACACGCCGTCAAAACCCGTGGCCAAGACTGCATCCACCCACTCCTTCAGCGGAATCCTGCCGCCACCGGTCCAAACATCCCGGCCGCGCTGCTCAAATGTCCCACGCTGGCCCCAGGGTTCCAGTGAGTCGCAGAAATGTACGCAAAAGATAATATCTTTATTGAGTTTGGCAATCTGCTCGGCGGTTGCTCCGCCGTCCCACAGGTGCCAGAAATCCACGACCAGGCCCACGTTATCGCGCTCGGTAGCGTCCAGCAACTCAAGCGCCTGCTCCAACTTGTATACCGGCGTCCAGGTGAGCGCCTCAAGGAAAAATCTTACCTTATGAGCTTTTCCAATATCGCTCAGCGCCCTGAGATTCTTTGCAGTCAGCCTGCGCATTTCCGGCCACGGCGCCCCTGTCAAACCCTTGTAAGCGCCGCCCGGATCAAGCGGGCCGGTCAAAAGCTGCACCATGCCGCAGCCGAGCTTCTGCGCCAGGCCGCACAAGCGCTCGCATTCCTGAAGCAGGGCGGCGTATTGGGCGGGTTCCTGGCGCTCAATGTCCTGAATATAGGTCATGGCCACAACCGGCAGGCCCTCCAGGTGCGGGGCTAGGCTTTCGATCTTATAACCCTGCGCGAGATACCTCTTTAATTTGGTCCCATTCATTTCAATCCCGGCATGACCGGTCTCCTTGGCAATTTGAATATCAGTCAGGAGATTGCAATGCATGGTTTCGAGACTTTGGAGTGCGATGAGCATCGTGGGTTCACCTATGTTTTTGTTCTTTTGACAGTATCGAATTAACGGAGACATCCGTATACCGTATACACCTGTCGCTGTCAACAGGGATCAGCACGTAAGTAGGGGCACCCCTTGCGGGTGTCCTGGCCCCGGCATGGCCGGGGCAAAGGGCAGGCACGACCCGTCGCCCGAAAACGGATTTGGGTCGCAGGGCGAGGCCTGCCCCTACGGGCGATTCACCAGAAGGAATTTAATGCACGTCGGCGCCTTCACATTCAAAACCTCGCCAGTCGCGTGCAGGCGGGACGTTTGCGGATCAATCTGAAAAACCACGATATTGTCGGAATCTTCATTTGCCACAAACATGTACCGTCCGGTGGGATCAATGGCAAAACTGCGGGGCGTTTTTCCGGTCGTCGGGACGTTTTCGAGCAGCTTCAGTTCGCCATTCTCTCCGTCCACCGTGAAGATCGCGATGGAATTCACCCCGCGGTTTGAAACATAAGCAAATCTGCCCGAGGATGCGACGGCGATTTCGGCTCCGGTATTATCGCCATGGAAACTTGCGGGGAGCGTCGAGATGGTTTGCAGCCAGTGCAGAGTTCCCCGGGTCGCGTCGTACGAAAACGCGGTGACGGATGACTGCAATTCGTTGACGGCGTAAACAAACTTGTGGTTGGGAGCAAAAGCCAGATGGCGCGGCCCGGCTCCGGGGTTCACACTCGCGTCGGGCGGATCGTTCGGCATGAGCGATCCCGTTGATGCCTCAAATCGGTAGACCAGAATCTTATCGAGCCCCAGGTCGCAGGTCAGGACAAAGCTATTGTCGGGCGCAAAGTACACGGAGTGCGGATGCGGCCCCTCCTGCCTTTGCTTGTTCACGCTCGACCCGTCCCGGCGTTCGGAGGCCGTGGGTGGGCCCAGCCGTCCATCGCTTTGTACGGGAAAGACCACCACCTTGCCGCCAAAGTAATTCGCCACCACAACGTATTTGCCGGTCGCGTCAACGTCCACATAGGCGGGGTTCGCACCGCCGGAGAACCGGTCATTCAGAAAGCGAAGTTTTCCTGTAGCGCGATCGATGGCGAAGGCGCTCACTCCGCCTCCGGGATAATTCTTGAAATTACCCACTTCGTTTGTGGCATAGAGAAAACCGCCGCGGGGATCAATGGCCAGCGTGCCGGGATTTATGCTCTCGGCCACTGCTCCCAGGGAAACAGCCTTCCCTGTCCGCGCGTCGAAGCGGTAGGCGAAGATGTTTTTGCTCGGCGGACCGGTGTAAATGGCGGTGCCGACAAAGACCAGGAATTCAGGCATGCTTTCAGCACCTCCGGAGGAGACACACAGCGGTGAGATGGCCAACAGAATCGAAAACCACGCGATCAGTCGTACAGCAAGTTTCAAATTCTAGACCTTTTGAGAGAATTCCCGTTGATTCCCTAACACCATGAAATCGCATCTGGCAAGAAAGTGCAAGCCGCCGCTTTCGCTGGGGCTGGGCGCGGCCCTGCGACCCAAAGCTGTCTATGGGCGACGGGGCGTCCCTGCCCTTCAGTCCTGCAATATCAAATTCCGTAGGGGCAGGGCTTGTCCCTGCCCTCTCGTTCCTGTCCTCTCGTCCCTGCTCCCATGTCCAGCGGTCTTGAATTTCGTAGGGGGCAGGCCTCGCGCCCGCGGCCCAAAGCCGTCTTCGGGCGACGGGGCGCACCTGCTCTTTGCCCCGGCCATGCCGAGGCCAGGGCACCCGTAAGGGGTGCCCCGTAATGGGTCAGTTTCAAATCTCGGAGTAGGGGCACCCCTTGCGGGTGCCCTGGATTTAAGGGCAGGGACGAGCCCTGCCCCTACGGAATTTCAAACTGACCCACTACCGGGTGCCTCTACGCGATTGACACGGATTATTCAATTGCATACTATATGCACCCGCCTCGGGCTACAGACAGTTTATACGGGGCTGTGTAGCCAACGAGTTGTATCGGCGGTCTACGACCGCCGAAAGGGCATCCCTCAGCCGAAGGATGCCCCCACGATACGTCGATCGCCCTAACGCCTAACGACTTCGCCCTGCGACCCAAAGCCGTTTTCGGGCGACAGGTCCGAGATCGACGCTGCGATTTACGAAGTCCGCCAGGAGGGATTCTTGGAAAACGCACTCAAATTTCGGGCAAAGCTGCAAAAAGGCACGATTTGCATTGGCTGCGCGGTCACCTTCAGCGACCCTACCATAACCGAAGCGCTGTCTGGGGTCCTGGACTTTATATGGATTGACGCCGAACATGGCCCCCACACGATTCAAACCATCCAAGGCCACATCATGGCCACCAAAGGCAGTGACGCTGCGTCCATCGTGAGGGTGCCTTGGAACGATCCCGTGCTCATCAAACCTGTGCTGGACGCGGGAGCAGCAGGAATCATCGCGCCCATGGTCTGCACGGCCGATGAGGCGCGCCGGCTGGTGACGGCCTGCCTCTACCCCCCGGATGGAATTCGCGGTTTCGGACCTCGCCGCCCGTCGAATTACGGGCGGTCTATGAACCCGGAGTTCTGCAAGAACGCCAACCGCACCATCATTCCCATTGCCCAGATCGAACACATCACGGCAGTCCAGAACATCGACGCGATTCTGGACGTTCCCGGAATCGCCGCGATTCTAATTGGACCGTTTGACCTGGCCGGCTCGATGGGCCACTCCGGCGACCCCGGACATCCGGAAGTCCAGCAGGCTGTGGACACAGTCATTGCCGCGGGCCGAAGGAAAAATGTCTACGTCGGCCTGGGAATCACCGACGACCCCAAGAGCGCCGAACCCCTGATCAAAAAGGGCGTAAGTTGGCTCTGCATCCCGCCCGACTACATGCTGCTGGTGCAAGCCGCAAGCCGATACGTGACGGCCATCCGGGGATTCGCGGGCGCTAGCTCCGGTCTGAAGTAACATTCCTGCTACAGTTCAAAACTGCAACCCGATTTTGCGCAGATACTCGATTGAACGCACGATTCTTTCCAGATGCTGCTCGCGGGTTAAATCTTCGCCTTCCATGCCTTCGATTTCCAGGCTGTAGGGGCCGTCGTAGCCGGCCGCATCAAGGGCCGCGAGCACTTGGGGGAAATTCACGCGCCCTTCGCCCAGCGCGCAGAATTGCCATTGGTTTTTGCCGCCTCGCGTGTCCTTCAGGTGGACGTGGATGACGCGCTCGGCCACGTGCTTGATGTCTTCGGCGGGGTCGATCCCCTCGTTGTAGAAGTAGATGTTTCCGGTGTCGTAGTTGAAACCCACGGCCGGATGGTCGACCTCATCCAGCAGACCACGAGCCAATTTGCCATTGCGGGTAAGGCCTTCATGGGTTTCGAGCGCAATGCACACGCCGCGCTCGGAGGCGTAATCGCCCAGCCAACGCAATGCGGTGACGAGTTTTTTCCGGCGTTCACCCGTCTCCGCGTCCGGCGAGACATCGCCCAGAAGGAAACGCGCTCCCAACTGCTGAGCGAAATCGATTCGGCGCAGAAGAGCCTGCATCTGCGCCGGGTCCAGGGGATCGCAAAAAGCATCCACCGTCAGAGGAGTAAGCTGTAAGCTCTTGAGTCGCTCGAGCAAGGCCTGCACGTTGCGCGCGTCCAGCGATTCCGGGGCAAAGGTGGTCAGACCCGCGCTGATTCCGAGCGCCGGGGCAAATGCCACAACCTCCACGTAGCGAATCCCCGCGCGCGGGAAGTAGCGATAGGCCGTCCAGGGATCGTACCCGAAAAAACAGGTGGGCGTGGCGGCAAGGACGTGGCGCTCTGACCCGCGCGCCGGCGAAGCGGACATGCGTCACCTCTCAGTATTCTTCCATCATGACCGGATGCCCCTCGCGGGCCGAGCGATATACCGCATCGACCACCCGCATATCGCGAACTCCCTGAAGCGCGCTGCATGCCGGAGGTTTGCCGTCAACGATGCAGTCAATGAAGGAGTCAATCTGCGCGGCATACATGGACGCGTCAATGTGCGGCCGCTCGGCGTGGAGAAACGGGCGGTAATGGCCCCTGACACCGTCGACCAACCCGATGAACTCGGTGGGAAATGTCCGCGCGTATCCCTCTGTTCCGAAGACCTCAATCGCCCCGTGCGGGCTGTTTTGGAAATTGTGATGCCATCCACAATCGATCATCGCCAACATTCCATCGTGGTACTCAATCAATACTGTAGCCGTGTCTTCCACTTTCGACTTGGCAAAATGGTTGCCGATCCGCGCAGTGACCTTTACCGGCCGCAGCTCATCCCCAAACAGGTAGGAGATGGTGTCGATGACGTGAATGCCCAGGTCCATCATCGCCCCTCCCCCGGAGATCTGGGGATCGCAGCGCCAATTGTTTGCGGGAGGCGGGTCACCCACGATGACGGCGTGCCCACGGAGCTTGAAAACCTTCCCCAGCCGGCCCGACCGGATTACGGATCGTAGCCAGTAAACGTCCTGGTCGTGCCGCCAGGGGTAGGCTATCAGCAATTTGCGGTTTGTGGCCTCTGCCGCGGCCAGCATCTTCCCGGCTTCCGCCGCCGTCATGGCCATGG
>JASHTO010000268.1 GCA_030040515.1 Terriglobia bacterium | reverse complement strand
TTCATGAATACAGCGTCATGCCACAGTGCCATCACCTTTATCGACGGCGACAAAGGTATTCTTCGTTACCGTGGTTATCCGATCGAGCAACTGGCTGAAAAATGCACGTTCCTGGAAGTGGCTTATTTGCTCATTTGCGGTGAATTGCCCACGGCGGCGCAATTGAAAGCCTGGGTTGATAAAGTGACCCACCACACCATGCTGCACGAATCTACCAAGCACTTTCTGGAGGGCTTCCGATACGACGCGCACCCGATGGGCATGTTCATCAGCACGGTGGCGGCGCTGGCGACGATTTATCCCGATGCCCGGAACGTGCACGATGCCGAGTTCCGGCGGCTCCAGATGTATCGCCTGATCGGAAAGGTGCCGACGATTGCCGCCTACACCTACCGCCACGGCCTCGGTTATCCCTACGTTTATCCCGACAACGATTTGAGCTATACCGAGAACTTCATGAACATGCTGTGGCGAATGGCCGAGCCCAAGTACCAGGCGAACGCTGTCCTGGCACGCGCGCTCGATATTCTTTTCATCCTGCACGCCGACCACGAACAAAATTGCAGCGCCAATGTGATGCGCTCGGTGGGCAGCTCGCAGGCCGACCCCTTCGTGGCCACAGCCGCGGCCGCCGCGGCGCTCTCCGGCCCCCTGCACGGAGGCGCGAATGAGGAAGTGCTGAGGATGCTCGACGAAATCGGCACCAAGGACCACGTCCCCGCTTACATCAAAGGGATCAAGGAACGCAAAGGCAAGTTGATGGGCTTCGGCCACCGCGTGTACAAGAATTATGACCCGCGCGCGCGGATCATCAAGCAAACCGCCGAGCAGGTGTTTGAAATTACCGGGAAGAATTCCAAGCTTGACATCGCGCTCGAGCTTGAGCGCATCGCGCTGGAGGACGAATACTTCGTGAAGCGCAAGCTCTATCCCAACGTGGATTTCTATTCCGGAATCATCTACCAGGCGATGGGATTTCGTCCGGAAATGTTCACCGTGCTGTTCGCCATTCCGCGTACGGCGGGCTGGCTGGCACAATGGGAGGAGATGGTTATCGATCCCGAACAGAAGATCGCGCGCCCGCGGCAGATTTATACCGGCCACGAAATTCGTGACGTAATGCCGATGGAGAAGAGGGGATAGTCCGTTATCAGTACTTCACATCCGTAAGCCGCCCTGTGGTCTCCCCGCGCAGCCAGACGTAAATCGGTGCGTGAGGCGAGGGCGGCGGCCACGGCAATTCCACTTTCAAAGTTTGCTCTTGCGCGCTGCCGGGGACGGGTGTGGGAATTCCCTGCACAGGGTAGCCGGTTTTCGCGTCCCAGCCCGTCTTCTCGATAATCTGCAGGTCCGTGCCCGTCAGGCTTCCGGAATAGAGTGTGGAATCGACCTTGTCCTCGCTGAGCGTGAACTTCTCGATTCGGGGCAGGCGGATGAGGGTGCCGAGAATGACGGGGTCGGAAGTTCCCACGCCATCCGTGGTGAGCATGGCGGCCAACTGGCAGCCGGATTGCCCCACCTCCCCGGGATCCACGGAGAGAAAGAGTCCGTCCTCGCCGGAAAAATCCAGTTGCGCGCCGGCGGTCCGATCGCCGGGATGCAGGACGAGAGGTGATTTGGCAAAACCTTCATTGGCGCAGGTCCGCGAAAGCGTCGGATGGGAGTCAATGTTCCGAGTTGCAAGCGAAAAACTGGTGACGGCCCCAGCGGGAATTTCCCCCGGGCCCAATTGCACGTCGGGTTGCTGAGCGAGCGAAAGGCTTACTCCCGAAATTTTGGGGCGGGGGCCCGCCACTTCCAACGCGCCAGGAAATTTAAGGGGTTCATCGATATCCTGAACGAAGACGCTCGCCGTCAACATGTCGCCGCGATGGGCCGCGGCTTGCAGCTTCACCACCGTCTTGCGCTCCGTCAATTCGTGCTCGCCCGCCTTCACGGCGGCAAACTCCCACACGGCATCGGGCGTGGTGAGGCGCGTGATGCGCTCCAGCCGCGTTCCCCTTAAAACTAAAGTCTGCTGCGCTTCACCCAGATTGGCGCGCTCGGGCAATCCGTCCAGCGTGGGATTGGGCGGATGAATGACCAGGGGGATGTCATGCGACGATCCGTTGGTTTGCGTCAGGATCAGCCGATAATTCCCCGCAACCAACGTTGAGGTATCCACATCCGCGACCATAGATTCCTGGTCGCCCTGGGCCTCGCCTTTGGGTAGATCGAAATTCAGATCTTTGGGTGTTGCTTTTTTTTCGCCGGCCTTCGCCATGGCCACTTTATCCACAAACTCAAAGTCCGCGCCCGTGAGTTCCACTTTCACCGTCCCCGTTCCCGCCACCAAATGGTCGGCGGATTCCTGGGAGATTTTGGACTTGCTGAAATCTCCCAGCGGCCGCAGGTCCACATCGCCCTTCACTTGCAGCGGTTCCCAGTCCCACAACGCAGCCAGGTGATATTCACCCGGCGGCAATTTGGTTTGGGTCAAATCGAGCTCCAGCGAATCGTCGGGAGACCCGCATTGAACTTTCACGGGAACGTCGGCGTGGGTCTTGGCCGAGACGAGTTCCCAGCCGTGCGCGCGCGGGAGGATTTTGGGATCGCCGGGCTTGTCAATGGAAACCTTGAGGGTGGATTTGCCGCCGATGGGAAGATATGCCGTCTCTGAAAGGCTTCCCTTGGGCGCCTCAGTGTTGGGCACATTCATCATCCAAAGATAGGCTTCCCGCGTGCGAGGTTTCGGCGGTTCGTTCTTTGCGCACAGCGCCATGGCGTCAGTTTGGAACGGCTGGGAGAAGGCGGAGCGGAAATCGCTGTCCGGGAAAACCATGGTTCGCAGGTTCAAAAAGAGCGCCGCACCGCCCGCCGCAAGTCCCACGGGTGAGCCGAAAAACATGGTGGCCACGGCCCCCGCCAGGCCTGCGGACTGGGCCACCATCCCCGTCGGCGTGGAAGAAATCGGATCGAAAGTCTGCAAGGAGGGCATAGTGGCCTGCAACAAAACCGCGGCCTGCTGGCTGGGAGTTGCCGTGACGTCGAGCTTGGGGATTGCCACATTGTATTGACTTCCAAAGCCCGCCAGCGCCGCGCTCAAATCGCGGTTGGAATCCGGTTCTTGCTGGTATTCGCTCAGCGCCTCAACCAGCGCTCCCACCTTGGCCGTCTGCTCCGCATACTGAGTCAATTCCGGAATCAGGTCAGGATTCTTGTCCACGAGCGAGCTGACTTTTTTCACATCGAGTCCATGCGGGCCGAAGACCACGCCGAGAACGCTGGCGCGCGCTGGAGCGGTCCAGGTCTCGGAGTCTTTTGCCGGCAGCGCGTCGAGCACGTGGATGTCCGCCTTCGCTTCCTTCAACTCTTCTTTACCAGACTCCTCCGTCTCCCCGCTTTCCTTCTTCGCATCGGCTTTTGCCTTGGCATCTTTTTTGTCTTCGGGTTTTGGGGCGGCAACCAGGATCAGCGCCACTTTGGCCTTGTCGCGATATGCGGGCGGAATGTGCAGAGGTTCGTACTTCACTTTATCCCCGGCATCAATGATGTTGACCTCCTGAACGGGCAGGGGCGTGCCGCCTTTTGCCGGCTGGACCAGTAATTTAAAGCGGCTGACGTCCAGGCTTCCCACACAAGGAAGGGGTGAGGGACCGGACGCCAGCGCGGCAGCGGCCGGCAGCATAAACACGGATAACAATAAGATGGGAAAACGGGGTAGGCAAAAACGCAGATATGTCTTTTTCATTTCTCCAAGGTCCTTCGGAAGAAACTGCACCTCAATTATATATCGATGCAAGGAATGCGGACGAGGTGGTTTTGGGCGGTGTTCGGATTTTATGGCGCAGGTCACGCCGGGGGGAAGACTAGGCTCATGGAGCGTGCAGTGAAGCGGAGCCGGGCTTGAGTCAGTCGATTGACATGCGCCGTCCCGACTGGGCGGGAGCGTCTCTACTATTGCTGTGCCCTGCGGCGATGGCCGCGCGAAACCGGTTGCGAACGGAGGCTGGCTCGCCGTTAATCAAAGCGATGCAGGCGTTCGTGTCCAGCAGATAATTCATCGAAAGATTTTACGGCGCGGCGTTGGCGGCTGCTTGCGTCCCCCCATCAGCAAGGGTTTGCCGCCCCACCGATCTATTTCGTCAAACCACTCGGCCGGGTCCGCCGCGAACGGTTCCAGCAGAACTCCGCCGGCAACCTTTCGCACCCGTACCCGATCGCCTGCGAAGCGGAACTCACGAGGGAGCCGGACTGCCTGGCTCCGGCCGTTGCGAAACAATCTGGCGATTCCCGTCCTGGCCATAGACTCTTTCCTCTCGGTACAGAGTATAGACCACAAATCTATACCGACAAAGGAAAACCACGCGCCGCCGACAGCAACTCCCCGGTCTGCGCTACGCGCTTCAACGCTTAGGGACGTTAGGCGGCTAACCAGAAGTCTCAACACCGAACTGCTTTGCGTATTCGGCTCGCAATCGCTGCCAGCCGCTGAACTTCATGGCCTGGGCGCCGGCGATGCGGCCGATGGGCGTGCCGCTGAGCAGGTAATCCAGAGTATCGAAAGAAATGTGCCAGCCCGCGGCGCCCCACGAGATGAAGCGGCGATCGATGTTGATCCATAGGGTCAGACGCGTGCCGCTGCCGAGCGGCTCGAGTTCCCACCGCATGTCGCCGTATTCAAGCACCTTGGGAGCGTCGGCCCGCTTCACTCTGGTTGCAATAGCCTGCGGATTTCCCACCCAGGTGAGATTCACCGTCGTTCCAGCCGTGCCGAGGCTGCCATCGACGTCGAAGGGCGCCCACTCGCGCAGGTGCGCCGGGTCGGTGAGCGCCAGCCAGACTTTTTCCGGCCGGTGGCGCAATTCCCTCGTGACAATCAGCGTCCACTTCTCTCCGTCCTTTCGGACCTGCGCCCCGCAGGCCGGACCCGGCGCGTACTTCGCGCTATCGGTCATATATTTTCTCCATACATCGCTGGTTGGCGCAGACACGTCGTTTGTATCTGCCTCTCCCAACCCTCCCATCTGCTCTCCACTTTACAAAACGCACACCTTGAGAGGCTTGTCTGCGCCAGCCGCGGCAATCCTGCTGAACGTCTGCCCTACCAGCGCTTCAGTTGCGTGACCTGAATGAGATTGCCGCAGGTATCCTTCAGCATGGCGATCTTGGAAGCCGTCACATTCTTTGGCGGCATGGTGAATTCGGCCCCGTGCTCTTTCATGCGCTCGTAATCCGCCTGCACGTTGTCGGTGAAGAACATGGCGGCGGGCTGGCCTTGCTGGAACAACGCCTGCTGGTAGGCTTTGGCCGCGGAGTTGTTGTTCAGCGCCAGTTGCAGCTCGGTGCCCTCCGGCTCCTCGGGTGAGGCCACGGTCAGCCAGCGGTAGGGGCCATTACTGAAGTCAGTTTTCTTGGCAAAGCCCAGTACCTCCGTATAGAAGCGCAGTGCCTTTTCCTGGTCGTCCACATAGACACTGGTCAGTTTTATCTTCATTTCGTTTCTCCTTTTTCATGTTTGCGGTTTGGGCCGCGTCGTCTTCTGCCCGCCTTCCTTTTCGATGCTGTAGGTGGATCCAATCGTTCCAGGTGGCGTTCCAGAGCGTCCAGGTGAGCAGACCAGAACCGGCGGAACTGAGCCAGCCACGCATCCAACTCCTGAAAGGGTTTAGGTTTCAGCCGGTAAAGTCGGCGTTGTGCGTCCACCATGGATTCCACGAAACCGGCCTCGCGCAGCACTCGAAGATGCTTTGATACGGTTGGCTGCGGCATACGAAGCCGGCGCTCGATCTCTCCCACCGACTGCTGCGATGAGACCAGAAGGCCCAAGATCGCGCGGCGGTTCGGCTCCGCAATGATTTCGAATACCGATTCCACTCTTTGAATATACCCCACGGAGCATATGCTTGTCAAAGAATATAAAAGGCTGTGCAGCGGTGCCGTTCGCTGTCGCGGCGTTCTCCAGCCGCCGGGGCTGGCGCAGACTCCCGAAGTTGGAGTCTGCGATTGTGAGGGGGACTTCCATCTTGCAATGTTAGACGCAGAGATTGAAATGCATCGCTGCGCCAGCCCGCGAGCCGATTCTGTTCAGCGCCGAGGCATTCTACGCTTGGAGTGCAGCTCCAAACAGAACGTTGCGAGTACCCCGGGGGACGGTGAAGGACTACTACTGACAACGCCAAAGCCGATAATTTCGCAACTCCGGGCCGCGTAACTAAAAAAAACGTTCAATATACCTGATTTGTATTGTTGACATGTTGAGAAGACATATTATGCTAGAAGCCATCGCATGAGATTTTGCAATGGCTTCTAGCATTCTTGAGGTTTTATAGGATTGGGGGCCCCGCGGAGGCGGCAGCGGCCCGAGGGGGCCACCTGTCCTTTTGGTTGTGGATTTGACGGGGGAGGCTCAAACTCATTGCGGCTGTCCACAATCTGGAGGAGTGATCGTCGGGTCGTGGGTGCATATCGATCATACACTCTTGATGAAAAAGGATAAGGCGTATGCCCAAAAAAAGAAGCAACAGTGGTCTGCTCGTTGTACTGGCAGGCCTTTGCATCGTTATCGTTACCCTACTCTGTTGCCTAGGCGCTCAGCCGGTTTGGGGGCAGAAAGTGGTGGGAAGTATAGCGGGAACGGTGGTGGACTCGTCAGGCTCCGTGGTGCCGGGAGCAACCATTGTCGTCACTAACACAAGTACCTCTGTAACGATCTTCCGAACGACCACTGACAGCTCAGGGACATACGTCGTTCCGGCGGTTCAGCCCGGCACGTATGTAATAACGGCAAGCCAGAAGGGATTCGCGACAGAGGTTCGACAAGGCATTACAATCGAGGTTAACCAGAACATCATGGTCAACATCACCTTAACGGTGGGGGCCACGAGTCAGCGTGTTACGGTTGCCGGCGCGGCTCCTTTGCTGGTCACGCAGTCGGCCGCGTTATCCAGCGAGGTCGGCCCAACAGCCGTGTCGGCTCTGCCCCTGAATGGTCGATACTTTACTGACTTGGTGGCCCTCTCCGCAGGAGTCACTCCGTACGCCGGTACAGACAACCCGAGCAACGACGAGTTCCTTGGCGCGAGGTCGGGTGACCCCGGATTCCAAGTGGGTGGGCAGCGCCCTGGGAGCAATAACTATACGATAAATAGCATCGACAACGAAGAGAGCACCGTTGCGAACATCGTTCTTTACCCTCCGGTTGACACGATTCAAGAATTTAGTATACAAACCAGCAACCAGGGCGCGCAATTCGGGAAAAACCCTGGGGCGACGGTCAATGTCGTTACGAAGAGCGGCGGCAATGCTTTCCACGGCGACGCCTATGAGTTTTTGCGGAACAGCGCGCTCGATGCCGAAAACTACTTTCAAACACCGGGAGTAAAGTCACCATTCAAAATGAATCAGTATGGCGCCACGCTGGGTGGGCCAATCCAGAAAGACAAGACCTTCTTTTTTGCTTATTGGGAGGGAGATAAAGTCCGCCAAGGACAAACCTACGTTACAACCGTGGCCACCGCAGCCGAGGAAGAGGGCGACTTTTCCCAATCCGGCACCCAAATCTTTGACCCAGAGACCTACAACGCGACAACGGGCCTCAAGCAACCCTTTTCTGGCAACGTTATTCTACCCAACCGACTGAGCTCGCCGGCGCTTGCGTTGACTGCACTACAGGAATCACTTCCCAACCTACCGGGTTTAGTGAACAACTTCGAATGGAACCCGGAGCGCACTCAAGACAGCGCCAGTTTTGGCGCAAGGATCGATCGTCAACTGAGGTCGAAAGACAACTTTTTCGGCTCGTTCATGTACCAGAACTTTACTCTTGGGGACCCGAGTCAACTATCCTTGCCGATCCTTCCAGACCCTTCAGTTGGGATCTCGAGTGAGATTACATCTGTTACCGAAACGATGAATACTCGCGGGGTACAGATAGGCGAAACCCATACTTTTAGTTCCGCGCTGGTGAATGATGCTCATTTTGGCTTCACCCGAGAATATGTAGATATTCCCAACCCCCTGTACAAAACCGTTGGTCTCTCGACTGCACTTGGCATTCCCGGTGTCAATCCGCCCTCTAACACAGCGCCTTTTACTCAGGGCTTATCCGCGTTCAATATCACCGGGTATACCATGCTGGGTGAACCCACTACACCGCCCTTCATGGTCGGAGATAATAACTTTGAGGGGATCGACAGCATGACATGGGTCAAGGGAAAGCACACCATGGAGTTTGGAGGCGATGCGATTCGACGGCAATACAACTATTTTCAGTCTCCCACTCAGCGCGGGGCATTTGCTTTCACTGGAAACTACACAAGCCAACTCGGGGTCACGGGAACGGGTAACGGATACGCAGATTTCCTGCTCGGAATCCCGGAAACCACCAGTTCGGCAGTGTTCAGCAATATCTCGGGACAAAGGCAGTGGGAAAGCGGGATATATTTCCAAGATACCTACCGTGTCATCTCAAAGCTCACTTTGACGATTGGCACGCGCTATGAATTGTTGATGCCAAGGACCGAAGTCTTTAACCGGCAAGGCAATTTTGATACGCAGATACCGGGGGGGGCGGTCGTCTTGGCCAGCGCTCCCTCTGCTCCCTGCGGTCGCGCCTTGCGTTGTACGGATTGGGGTGACATCGGGCCTCGCTTCTCTCTCGCGTACCAGATAAACAATAAAACGGTGGTGCGCGGGGGATTTGGAATTTTCTACGACGATTACGCAGTAAATGGATTCGGTGGCTTTACGACAGGACTCATGCTGACCCCGCCATTTTATCGCGGAACGACTGTCACCAACTCCATCACCACACCGACAAACACGCTGGCAACCGGCGTCCTCCCTGCCGTTGTCCCCCTTTCATCCATTCCGGTGGTCGGCGGCTATATCTATCCCGCAAACAATGAGGGTTATGAAACCCTCGCCCAGAACCCCTATGGCAAGAACGCGTATGTGGAAGAATACAACTTCACAGTTGAGCGTGAGCTTGCTACGAACACCATGTTCTCACTTTCTTATGTCGGCAACCAGTCCCATCGAAACCAGTACACAACGGACGTCAACCAAGCTGTCCCGGCGCCCGGACTGATCGCCTCGAACCGGCCCTTCTCAGACTGGCCTGACATCAATTATATGGCGATGAATGGGCAGGGCAATTACAATGCCTTGCAATTGGCCGTCACGCAAAGGGCCTGGAAAGGCCTGAGTTTCACTGCAAACTACACGTATTCTCGCAGCATTGACGATTCTGACGGTGAGTGGGGGGGGGTGCAAAACTATTACGATTTACAGCAAAGCCGTGGCCCCTCAGCATGGAATTACCCGCAGGTTTTCACGTTCGCCGGCAGTTACCTATTGCCTTTTGGTCCGGGCCGATATTTCGGCTCTAGACTTAGCGGCGTTCCCGCGAAGGTGGCCGAAGGCTGGCAGATGAATGCCATTTTGACCGAAGAGGATGGATTTCCTTTTACTCCCTCGTCGGCATTGGATGTGTCCAACACCGACCGGGGCGAATGGCCCAACCGGATCTGCAACGGTAATATCTCTAATCGTACCGTAAATGAATGGTTTAATCCAAACTGTTTTGTGACACCTGCACTCTACGCGTTTGGGAACTCAGGTAGAGATATCCTTTCCGGGCCTGGAACGAATGAGTTGGATTTCAGCCTTTTCAAGGACACGTACGTCTCTGAGAAGAGGTATCTGGAGTTTCGTGGTGAATTTTTCAACATCATGAACAGGCCCGAGTTCAACACTCCAAACGCAACCACTGGAGCGCCCGGTGCCGGCACGATATCGAGCGCTGGGGATATACCCGGTTTCAGTCGAACTTCTCGTCAAATTCAGTTCTCTTTGAAGTTCTATTTCTAGTCGGGACTTAGTGTAAGATTTTTGGAGATGTCGCAGTGGAATTCGGCAGAAGGGGGAAGGCGAAGGGAGGGCGATGCCCGACCGAAGCCTTCCTCCTTTCTGACAAGGTGCTTATAGGGTTTGCGGCGGCATGATTTGGCTTTTCCAAGGAACCTATCCTTGCCGTGAAAGAGACGCACGATCAGGTCGCTGAACCAGGGGATTGAGTGCGGATTCTTTCTCTGCTCCCACCGCGTTAGTCACCTACCAACAATGCGTCAGGCTTGCAGACAGAAAAGCGGCGCTCTTTGGTTGCCGAAAACAGCGGTATCCTGGGCTCCGATGGTGTCCATCCGGCTTCTGAGACTCACGAGACCGGAGAGACAGACGGCCGGCGCGGTCTGATTTCTTCGCCATGTTCCAACCTCAGTAGGCCAACGCTCCTGAAGCCATTCCTTGACAATAGGCGAATAAAAAGCGAAACTATCTCCATCCTAGTCTTCAGGGAGGTTCGCATGGGCTGTGCTTCGCTGCAAAAAATCGCCGAGAAATCCGCGCTGGTAGGCATTGCGCGCCTGGCCGCGGAAAGTCCCCTGGTGCGCGAGCGGGCGGAAGTGGAATACTTTCGCCTGGAGGCGCGCTCGACGCTCAACCGCCAGTCCAACGGGCGCAGGCCCTTCGCCTGGACCATCAATCCCTATCGCGGGTGCGAATTCGGCTGCCAATACTGCTACGCGCGCTACACCCATGAGTTCATGGAGATGTGGGACAGCCGTGATTTCGAGCGCAAAATCTATGCCAAGAGCGACGCATCGGAACTTCTGCGCGCCGAACTTCGCCGGGGGCGCGATAAGGGTCTGCCCATCGCCCTCGGCACCGCCACGGATCCCTACCAGCCCGCGGAAAAACAATTCGAAATCACCCGACGCATGCTGGAGGTCTTTGCGGATTTCCAGGGGATGGACCTTTCCATCACCACCAAGTCAGTCCTGATTCTGCGCGATCTGGACCTCCACCGGGCTCTCGCGCGCAAGCATCGATTTAGTATCCACATGACCGTGACCACGCTCGATGAGCGCCTGGCGCGCTTGCTCGAACCCAAAGCCCCCACGCCCGCGCAGCGCCTGGAGGCCGTCCGCAAGCTGGACCAGGCGAGAATCCGCGTGGGCGTGAACGTGATGCCCATTCTGCCCGGGCTGAATGACGCGCCCCACATGCTGGAAGCCCTGGCGGCCCGGGCGGCAGAGGCCGGCGCGTGCGGCCTTTACGCCAGCGTGCTTTTCCTGATGCCCTCCGCCATGAAGCACTTCATGCCGTTTCTGGAAAGTGAGTTTCCTCAGCTCGTTAATCGCTATCACCGGCTCTACGCTCGGTCCGCATACCTGCGCGGCGAGTATCCGGAAAAAATCTCGAAGTTTGTGGCCGGACTGCGGGTCCGCTACGGTCTGAATAGAACGCGCGCCGAACCCCCAGCGGCAGCCTGCCAACCCCAAATGACCTTGCCGTTCGACCGATTATCGGACGTCCCTGGGAATCCTCAACCGCGAGATCCGACAAAACAAGTAACCCGTTTCGATGCATAGGCTTATAGCTGTCCGGGAGGGGATGTGGCACTTGTCGTCACCCCTTGGCATAATCCACGGTGAGATTTGGGGGCAGAAAAAAATCCGCCGGCCTGATCCTTAGAGGGCAGGCCGGCGGTCTGCGGAGGATTAAATGCTGACAAGTCAGCAAGGGACACACTTGTTAGCGCCGATAAAAACCTCGTCCGTAAAATCCGCCATAGTAGAGACCAATCGTCGGTCCCCAGAAGTAGGGGTACGGATAATAGGGGTAATAGGGACCGTAGTAGTAAGGCGGCGGATAGGGAGCGCAACCCGGTCCGGCGCAGGGAGCATAGCCACGCCCGTAACCTGGTGGGGGACCCTGCATACCGGCGCTTTGAGTATTCAAAGTCCGGGCGTCAACAAACGCCTGGGGAGCCCGTTCGGTCGAGAAGGTGACGGGCTTGGAAAGCTTGAAGGTCAACTGCGATTCGGGGTAAATCACCGTGGGTCGGCCGCGAGTTACGAGCACACCCACCAGGCCGGCCACAAGTCCGGCGCCCGCGCCGATGGCGGCTCCGGTGCCCCAGTCAGCGGCAGCGCCAATCGCTGCGCCCACGCCGGTGGTGGTCACCACGGCGGCGGCATCACGCCCATTGGAAGTGGGTCCGGTGATGCTGGTGAGTGTGGTCTCGATGGGAACCTGCTGGCCATCCGCGAGTGCCAGGGAATTCAGCGTAATCTGCAACTGGGAAGTCCCTTTCACGCGTCCGGCCTTGCGGGCGTCAATCACCTTGCCGCCCAGGACTTCGCCGCGCCGGGAAACCACCAACCCATCTGCCACCACAGGCCGCGCCAGGCTTGCGGAGAATGTGTCGCCCGCTTTGTTCTTGTCGGAAGAAAGAAGCTGGTCAAGCCGCACGGTTATAAATGCCCCCGCAGGAATGGTGATCTGCGAGGGAACCGGGAGCGGAGCGGGTGCGGGATTCGCCTGCGGCGCAGGGCCCTGCGGAGGCGCCGGCTGCGCGGGCGGCGGCGAGAAGCGATGCCATCCAGGCGTGGAAGGCTGAGGCGTCGCCGGCTGATCTGCGGGCGGCGGCGCACTGGGCGGCTGATCTGCCGGGGGATTCTGCGGATTATCGGGCGTTTGCGGGTTTTGCTGATCCGGGGCGGGTGGGTTCTGCGGATTATCCGTTGGCGCCGGCGGATTCTGTGGCGTCACGGCGGGCGCCGGATTCTGGGGTGATTGCCCCGGCTGCTCCTGCCCGAACCCCGTCATCGTCAGGGTGAACATTCCCACCAAGCTACAAATCATTGCTTTCTGAAAACGCTTCATCGATTTGGTCACCATACCCAGCTTCCTCCCAGCTTTCGGCCACCTAGCACTCTCACTAAAGGCAAGTTCTTTGCCAAATTCCCAGAACCGCCTAGCTCGTTGAAAATAGGGTGCTTCTGAGGTTCGGCGGGGTTGCGTCGGCGCCTGATTTCTGGCCATAAACCACCATGCTGGTGCATTACGGCCACCGTGCGTTGTGGCATTGACACCCGAAGGTAGCTGGAGTATCGGGTCGAATTCCGGTAAAAGCTCTGGAGCGCGGAAGTCTCCGACGCTACAATCAAAGGCGTCGTGATATTCTCAGGCACCCCCGGTATGTCCGCGAGCGCGATACCATGACCCGAGCCGCCAGGATACAATTGATGCTGGCCCGAATCCTGTTCGTTCCCGCACTCGTAACGCGCTACATCAAAACGCAACGCAATAAATTCCTCTTTCAGGCGAGCCCTCTTACCTCAGCGCAGAGGGATATAATGTCAGGCTTCTTTTCCCGCGACCTGCTTGACCTTGCGCGGGTCGTTGTGCTTGACGGCATTCGCCTGAAAAACCCCCCGTTTCATGGTCTTCTGAAAACGTTAGGCTTCTCGAACCTTCGCGACCTTTCGGAGGTTTCTGCCATCACGTT
>JASHTO010000267.1 GCA_030040515.1 Terriglobia bacterium | reverse complement strand
CAGCCAAATTCGGCCGAGTAGTCCCACGCGCCGAAGTGATAGGGCAACCAGCCCCACGGTTCCCCGCCAATCCACGTGTAACCCATGCCCGGATACCAGCTCCACATTCCCATGGAGAACGGCGACCAGCCCGCCGCCACGAAAGGCGACCAACCATAGCCGAATCCCGGGAAGAATCCCCATTCGCCGTAGGTGTTCAAATCGCTCCAGCCGTAAAGCATGCCCGGCGAAGCCACCGCCGAATCTGCGAGTGAAAGCTGCGTCTGAGTATCACGCTGCGAGGTCCACTTGTCCCAGGAATCTTTCACGATTCCCTGCTGCTCGTTCAGCGCCAGTTCGGAGGAATCCGGATCGAATTGCAAAACTTTGTCTTTGCCCAGCTTCACCGTTCTTGCCGAAGTCGCCACTTCCACCGAGCCGGTGAAGACCTCCACGCGCGCATGGCCGCGGTCAAGATCGGCGCGGAATTCGCTCTTGCCACCCGGTGTGAGCGTTGCGTCCGCCAGCTTTACGCTGTAGACGTCGTGGTGTTCCGGCATGAAGTGGAAAGTGGCGTAGCCCTTCTCAAAGGTCAGGTGGTTGAGCTTGTTTCCGTTCTCATCCATCGCCAGTTGATCGAAGCTCGCCTGCGAGATCTCTCCCAGGCGCACCGTGGAACCGTTTTCGAACTCCACCTCCGCGTAGCTGTTGGCGGAAGTGAGGAGCTCAAATCCTTCCTGAATGGGCGTGTTCACCTGCGCCTTGGCTCATTCCGTTGAAGCCGGCCGTTTTAAGCCCACTGTGCCGCTGACGTAGCTCAGACGCACCACGCGCACGTGCGACACGCTCTTCTGCGCACACAGGATGGTGGGGAATATGAGGATTCCAATTGCGAGACGGAACGCATGACGAAAGGCGTGACTTCTCATCGCTTGCCTCCTGCCTGGATTGAACCCGATTATACGCCAAAATGTCGCGTGCGGCGTGGTTATTTTGCCCGCAGTCTTTCGGCGCAGGCGACGCTCTTCCTCTCCAAGGTCCATTGAATCTTCATTGCCTTCCCGCGCGAATCATGGGACTCTTTGGACCCTTGGGGGCCGTGGGGACGGCGCCTCCAACCCTCGCTGCATGGATGCCGCTCGCCCAACCCGCATTCGCTGGATGCTCGTGGGATGGGTGTTCGTAATGGGCGCGGTCAGCTTCATTGATCGCGTCAACATCTCCATCGCCGGGCCCTCCATTGCTCAGGACTTTCATTTCACCGATGCGCAGCTTGGCAGAGTTTTTAGCTCCTTCTTCATCGGCTATGGACTGTTTCAAATCGCCGGCGGCTGGACCGTCGACCGCCTGGGACCGCGTCTCACTCTGGCCCTGGGCGCAACGTGGTGGGCGGTGTTTACGGCACTGACGGCAAGCTTCTCTGCCGGCATCGCTTCCGCCGTCCTCGCCATCTGGTCTGTGCGATTTCTCCTCGGCGTGGGCGAATCGGTCATGTACCCGGGCTCGAACCGCTGGGTGGCCAACTGGATTCCCATCGGCGAGCGCGGCCTGGCGAACGGACTGATCTTCGCCGGCGTGGGTGCGGGTTCCACCTTCACGCCTCCCATCATTCGCTATGTCATCGTGCACCTCGGCTGGCGCGCCTCGTTCTGGGTCTGCGGTGGGCTGGGAATCGCCGCGGGCGCCGCATGGTATGGGCTGGCGCGCGATCATCCCGACCAGCACAAGTGGATGAATGATGCCGAAAGGAAATGGATCCATCAGGGCATACCGCAGGGCGATCCTCTGCGCGCGCCTCGATTGGCGTGGAGGACCATGCTCAGCAGCAAGGACGTCTGGATCCTCACCCTCAGCTACTTCTGCTACGGTTACACTCCGGCCATCTTCTTCACCTGGTTTTTCACCTATCTCACGCGCATTCGCGGCCTCGATCTGAAAACCGCCAGCTATTACACCATGCTGCCCTTCTTGTTGATGTCGCTGGGTTCGGCGGTGGGCGGGTGGATCGCTGACCGCGTCTGCCGCCGATTCGGGCGCAAGTGGGGGCGCTGCGGCGTGGCGGCCATCGGCATGATCGTTTCCGGAATCTTCATTGCGGCCGGCTCGCACCTGGCCAGCGTGGTGGCCACCAGCGTCGTCCTGGCATTGGGCGCGGGCTCGCTCTACCTTGCCCAAAGCTCTTACTTCGCGCTTTCCGCCGACTTCGGAAAGGGTTCGTCGGGCTCGCTCTCCGGCTTCATGAACATGGGCGCACAAGCCGGTAGCGCCGTTACCGCCATCACCACGCAGGCCCTCGCCGCCTATTTCGGGTGGTCGACGGCTTATCTCACCGCCGCCGCCTTCTGTGTCGCCGGGGGAGTGTTGTGGTTGCTAATCAACCCGGATTGCGTGCTGGAGGCGCACGGGGAAGGAGTATCAGGAAGCGCGATTGAGGATGGCCGGCCTTAGTGGCAAGACGAAAGTCTGGGTATTATCTCGCAAAAATCTCTAGGATTCCAGAAATGCCCTGACCTCATCATGGTTTCCCAGAAGAAAGATGAACAAATCACCAGGCCGGTCCTGAAAGAGGAATCGCTTCGAAACGTTGCCTCGACACTCAAACAAGCCGCTTCCCACCTTGCGAATCCCTAGTCCGCTGTGAACGTGCGGCCTGCCAAATGTCTCCGGC
>JASHTO010000266.1 GCA_030040515.1 Terriglobia bacterium | reverse complement strand
GGTGACAGCCGCGGCGTTAGAGGTGCAGGTTGCCCCGGCCTGCGCTGCAAGCGGGTAAAGGACGTAATTCGCATTGCCCTGCCTCTGGCCGGTCTTCTGGTTCGCCAGCGCCATGATGCCGGCAAAGGCAGGGGCTGCGAAGGAAGTTCCTCCGCCACCCTCAAAATACCAGCTTGAGGCGCTCGTGTTGCATGAGGTCTCTCCGACCGGCAGGGCGTCGGCCTCGCAGAAGGCGTAGAAGCTGCCATTTGTCCCACTGCTGGCAAAAAGGGAGATGTCCGGAAGATCGCGCACACCATCTTGGGGAACATTGTTCCCGGTTTGCCACGCCGGCTTGGGGTAGCCGCTCGAGCAAGTATCGGTGGCGGTGTTCCAAAGCCCGCAGGAACTCGGCCCCCCGCCACCACCGACGATATTAATCCCTTCCGGGCTGTCGGCTTGCGCCTCAGCGCAACCACTGGTCTGACCCGCTGCCGCGCAAGTGGCGTTCCATGTGGTTTCGGGAATATAGGATTTTGCCGAACCGTATCCCGAGGCACTATTCGTCGAGTTCCAATATTGCGACCAGTTGTTGACATCGGCAAAGTCTGTTCCGCCGACCGCCACATCAAACGGCGTGGAAGCAAGTCCGCTGACTGCCAGGCCGTACTGCGCCGCGACTTCCGTGGTCGATTGGTCGCATGTTGCCGAGCCCGAGTCCCCCGCCGAACCCACGATCGTGATGCCCTCAGCCGCGCCTTGCTCTCGGGTGGCAGCGTAAAACGCGTTGCCCCCGGCCCCCAGAAATTGTTCACATTCGCCGTAGCTCACGCTCATGATTGGGGCAAGATTGTTGTCGATAATGTCGAGGGAAGAGAGGTCGATGCCCTGCGTTGTTTCGGTGGTCTCGGAAACTACCAGGTCAATGGTGGCATCTTCGGCCACTGCCCCAGACCACTCGACATCAATGTCGGCCTCGGTTTCATCTTCAGTGATTCCAGGATCGGGACCGTCGAGAATGACTTGCGGGTCGTTGACGGGCAGGCCGAACGTATTGCGAAAGCTCTCCGGGTCGGTGAGGGTAATATTCGAGTCCGAGACAATGGCGATCGTTTCACCCACCCCATTCAGCCCGGAATTCCAGAGTGGCAACACGTCGTAGATCGTGGCGAAATCCATCGGAGCTACCACATAGTAGTTGGTGCCGTCGGAAGTCACGGTAAAAAGCGAGTGGATATTGCCTGTGTCTTGCGACTTGGAGAATGCGCCAATGAGCGGATTTGAATGCCGGGGAAAGTTGTTGAGCGACGTGAAGCCTGCCACCACGGGCGCGAGGGCGGCGGGAATTTGTGGATCGCTGGCGTTTGCCCAGTAGTCTTGGCCGTTCACGGTGAATCGGTGAATCTCCGTTCCCAATGCCTGGCGCACCAGCCCGGCCGTTCCCGAAAACTCGATCACCGTGCGCCCGGCGGACACGTTGGTTACAACAAAACCCTGACCCGTCAGCCAGTCCGTCACCGCTTGAACGTCGGAATCGGCGGGGCCGAATTGCTGCCCGAACTGCTCCGGCGTGAGCCACTGGTGGAACTGCGGCGAGGACTTGGTCTGCTGGTCGTCGAGCAATTGCCGCAGCGTCGCTTCCTGGTCCGCGCCGCGCCGCAACACCAGCAGGATGCGCTCCGTCGGCAGGTTATCGGGTGCAGGGCCTTGGTCGAACTCCTGCCGCGCCAGGGGATGGACGTTTCCCCGCAGTACGACCCGGTCCTGCAAGTTAACGGGTTGCGTTACGCGCGCACGCACGGCGTCGGTCTGCGCGGGAGATGCAAACACCGAAGAACCCAACGGGATGCATAAACACAGTGCGGAGATGAGGCGAGGGGACGAGGGTTTCATCGACCCTCCAACGGCGAGCCCGCTCTCCCCGCGCAGAAGCTAAACTCCCCCGCCGGAGAGTGCGGGCCAAAATACTGATACGGAGAGGACGGCATGGACTACAGTCCTTCTAGCCCCGAATTTTATGACCGCGTCCTATCCCACGCAAGTCAAAATTCGTTTATTCCTGAGGGTTCAGAACACGAGAGAGAGTGGAATTTCAGTGGGCATGTCAGCCCTGCAAGCGGGCTTCACATCGCAGTCGATCTCTGAAAGTCGCGCAGATTTTCCCTTTCCACAGGTCGGCAGGGATTGCCGGGCATTCGTTCGCACCGCCGGCTCGATGGCCCTACCCCGATCCTTAGTGGCGCGAGTAGTTGGAGTCGGCCAGCTTCCTCAGCCGCTCGCCGATTCGGTCCAGTATGCTGTCATCGATCTTCTCGCACACCTCAGCGGAGAGGCAATTCTTCGAGTCAAACTCCGCGTCGCGCACGGCTTGCTTGAAGAGTTTCGTCCGAGCGTCTTCCGCGCCGGCGCAGACCATCACGAACGTATCCGAATCGTCTTCAGCGGAGCGCAGCACTTCCTGGAGGACTTGATTTCCGCCCTCGGCGCTGAGCTGCGGGTGGACCGCGGCGTAGGAAACGTCGAACTCCGAGGCAACCTCCAGCGCCAGCGAATTCATATCAGCAAAGCGGAATGGGTCGAGGCCCTTGCCATTGCAGATGAGTGTTTTGACCTTCATCAGAATCCTCCTTTGACCGCCCGCCACCCTTCCCCTTAGAACCCTTTAAGCCCGTTCAAGTTGCACCGCTTCTTAACCTCGTCCATATTACCTGCATGCGGATTGCCATAACTCGGGGTCAACGGATCGGACAATCAACGTGAAATCAGTGATATGAGACCATTTGACGGGGTCCGAAGCCATAGCCAGACGGTACTTGTCACCATAAGTACTTTCGGGCTAGCCGAAAAATGTCAGCCAACTGATACCCTGATTCCTGTTCGACTCAAACCGTCGGCATTGCTGTAGCGGCGGTCTATCGACCGCCGACGGCGCTCATAGAGCGCCGCTACAATCGCCTGACTCAACGCTTGCCAAGCGGGTCGGTTGGGCAGTATGCTTCGGTAGTTTGTTTCGGGCCTCAGACGCAGGCGGAGGCCAGGACCGCTTGCAAGGAGCAATTGCTTCAAAGGCCCGCAATCGGTAAAATGAAGCAAGTCGACAAGCCTGCGAGCTGAGGCAGACCCTGCCGCCGCGCCGGCGCGATCCATTGCTAGAGAAAGTTCCCGGCCCTGGAAGGCAGCTTACGGAGCGACCGTCTGAGGATGCGCGGTCGTATATGGATAAACACCCGTTTTCAAAACCGACTGACACGCAGGACGCTCTCGCCAGTCGCAGGCGAAGCACGAGAATTGAATTCACCACCACGGTGCTGCTTTCCGGCAAGGATGCGGGAGGAACCCCTTTTCGCGAATTTACTCAAACCATCACCGTGAACCTGCACGGCTGCAAGGTCCGCACTTCCTATCGGATCATCGTAGGCATGCTCGTAAACATCGAGTGCCCCAAAGCCGGAACGTCGGGCAAAGGCGTCTGCGTGCGAGTGTGGGATCCGGTTCCGGGAGCGGCGGGGCATGAGATCGCCGTGCAACTCATCAAGCCGCAGAACCTCTGGGGCGTACCCAATCCCCCGGCCGATTGGGAGGTGGTTGCCAAAAACATGGTGCAGGGACGGACACAGACGGATATTCCTGTGCCGGTGTTACCCACGGCCGCGCCCTCTGCACCCGCGTCGCGAACGACCACCGTAATCCTTCCCTCCCCGCTACCCTCCGCGACTCCCACGCGCCAAATGCCTTCGCTCGCCTCGCGACTTGCGGCGGGGATTTCGCAATCTGCTCCCGCGGCGACTCCGCCACCGCCCGCAGTGCCTCCTTCGCCCGCCCCTGTGGCAACCCCCGTGGCGACTCCTGCACCGCCGCCCGTGGCGGCCCCTTCCGCAGCCACAACCACTCGTCCGTCCCCTGCCGTTCCTGCGGCCGCGGCGGCTGCCGACCCCCGGCTCGCCGATCTCGAACGCCGCGCCACGCAGTTGGTGGGCTCGGTTCTCGACATCATGCGCGGGCAGGCGGAGGAGCTGACGCGCAACATTCTGGAGGAATTTCGCCAGCAGGTTGAGGCCCTCATTGTGGATAGCGAGGAGCGCCTGCGCCAGGGCTTCCAAACCGTGTACAAAGAATCCGCGTCTTCCCTGATCAATTTGCGCGGCGACCTCCTGCAGCAGATCCAGTCGCGTGGAACGCAGATGATTCGCACCTCGGAAGAAACTTTGCGCACGCGTCTGCGCGAACAGTTGACCGCCGACCAAGCCCCCGCCACCGAAACGCCTCCCGCCAAGGTCACGGAAAAGTAGCCGGGTACTGTGTCTTCTCTTTCCTTTGATAGCGTGAATGCAGTAGCGCGGGCGTCCGAAGGTGTGAAGAAACAAACAATCTCACGCAAAGGCGCAACGCGCTGTAGCGGTGCTCGATGAGCGTCGCATTGTACGGGGCTTGCCCATCGGCTGACGGACAAGCCCCGGCGACGGTCGATAGACCGCCGCTACAGAACTCAAACTGAGACACTTTGAATCTTCGCAACCATGAGCGGCGTGAGGTTTGGTATAATTAAAGGGTTGCGGGGAACCGCCGCCCTTAATTCGCTCTTGAGTGTCCGAAAGATCTGAGCGGAGATCGGAACGAAGTGAGCACCCCTCCTTCCAGGTATTTCTCCCGCACAGCCGGCGCTTCAAAAACCCGTTGGCTCGAACGTTGTGGCGCGCCACACGGGTGCGCTGCCGGATAAAGATTCCAAACCACGACGAATCCAGAAAGGGGATCCAAGAGGAATACGATGGCAACTACTCATGTTGAGCCGCAAGCAGACACGTCCCCTGCGGGTCAGCAACAAATTATCAATGATCTGAGCATCCAGGTGGCGACGGTCAACGGCTCGGGCAGTCAGACGGCAAACTTGGTTTTGCTTCGCGCAATCTTCCAAATGGGCATTCCGGTTTCCGGCAAGAATCTCTTCCCATCCAACATTGCAGGCCTTCCCACCTGGTTCACCATCCGGGCTTCCCGGCACGGCTTCATTGCCCGCCGCCGCGACAGCGAGTACATGGTGGCGATGAATCCCGAAACCGCGGAAGAAGACGTGATGACGCTCAAGCCCGGCGCCGCCTGCGTTTATGACGAGC
>JASHTO010000265.1 GCA_030040515.1 Terriglobia bacterium | reverse complement strand
CTTCGACAAACCCTTGAATCATAAGTGATAAAACGGAATTAATATTCTTGTCGTTTTGTGTAATTGTAGTCGCTGCTAAGGTCCAGCCACCTGACCTGAAACTGTTACCGCTCTGAAGCTCCCTCACTGTGACTAATAAGTCCTCGGCTGCCGAAGAGGATACCGGCGGCCTGCGCGACAGGCTGTGGCGAAGACATGCCGAGCCTTGAAAAGAAGAAATGGAACGAACTTCTACGAAGCAGAATAGTGGCGACTTCCAAAATCAGACGCTGGTGGAGTATTTCCGTTGCCCCGATTCGCAAGTGAAGTTTGCGACCATCGAACAATCGCACAGGGGACGAGGATACTTTAGGTTAGGGGCAAACCTCATTTGTTACGGACGGCTCCTTTGCGAGAGCCCCTCGAAGAGTCCCCTGGGGGAATTACACGATGCTCTGAAGTGCAGCCGAATCGGTTCGCACCGCATTGAGCTTCCCTTCGATCCCCAGGAAATGGTTGAGGATATCCGCCACGAACGTTACGCGGCCCACTTTCGCGATGAGGGACGGGTTCTCAATAAGATTGTCCGAAAAACCTACTATTCCCTTCGACCGCTACTGGGAACCTCTGTGAGGCGGCACCTTCAGAAAATTTACCTAGATGGCTGGGAAAAAATCCCCTTCCCGGCTTGGCCTGTTGATGCTACCGTCGATCGAATCCACCGGAAGTTACTGGCCCTGTCGCTTCGAGCGCAGGGGCTTGAAAAAATCCCCTTCATCTGGTTCTGGCCGGAAGGATATGCAAGCTGTGCCATCATGACCCACGATGTTGAGGCGGAGGAGGGAAGAGATTTTTGCGGGTGGGTCATGGATTTGGACGAGGCGGCGGGGATCCACAGTGCCTTTCAAGTCGTCCCGGAAGACCGCTATTCCGTGTCAAAGAATTTTCTCGACAGCATAACCAGCCGCGGGTTCGAAGTCAACGTTCACGATCTTAAGCACGATGGCCGCCTTTATGCCGAACATTCCGAATTCCTGCGGCGCGCCAAGCGCATCAACCAATACGTTCGGGAGTTCGGGGCGCAAGGCTTCCGCTCGGGAATCCTTTACCGTAATGCCGACTGGTTCGGGGCGTTCGAATTTTCCTATGACATGTCGCTTCCCAACGTTGCGCATCTCGATCCACAGCGCGGCGGGTGCTGCTCCGTGATGCCCTTTTTTATCGGCAAGATTATTGAGCTGCCTCTTACCTGCACTCAGGACTATACGCTCTTTCAGATTCTGAAGGACTACTCGCTCGACCTGTGGACCAGCCAAATTACCCGAATTCTTGGCGAAAACGGGTTAATTAGCATCATTGTCCATCCCGATTATGTGATTGAGCAGCGCGCCCAGAGTACCTATAAGGCGCTCTTAGACTATCTGGCCAACTTGCGCTCGGAGAAGCGCGTCTGGACTCCTCTGCCGCGCGATGTTGCCAACTGGTGGAGACAGAGGAGTCAGATGGTGCTTGTGCCGGAAGACGCCGGGTGGCGCGTGGAGGGCCCTGGAAAGGAACGCGCCTGCATTGCCTATGCGACACTCGAAGGTGATACGGTGTCCTATAGCTTTGGGGACCTTGGAAAAGGCACTCAGCGAAGACAGCAACAATGATAAATTGTGACGTAATTATTGTCGGCGCTGGCCCCTACGGCCTGTCTGTCGCTCACCACTTGCGCACGGTGAAAGGACTGGACGTGCGGGTATTCGGCGAGCCCATGTCATTTTGGGAGCAGAATATGCCGGTCGGCATGTTCCTCCGGTCCAATTGGACGGCAACACAAATTGCCGATTTGGAGGGCCGGCTGACCTTGGAGGCGTTTCAGAAGGCAACAGGACGCCGATTCTCACTCCCGGTTCCGCTCGACGACTTCGTTCAGTATGGATTGTGGTATCAGCGCCAGGCGGTTCCGGACGTTGACAGGAGAAGCGTCGTCCGGGTTGAGGCTGATTCCAGTGGCTTCCTAGTTCATCTCGCTGATGGCCAGGTTTGGGGCGCACAACGCGTCGTCATTGCGGCAGGTATCGCCTCATTTGCTCGCCGTCCACCAGAATTTGATCATCTTCCCCCAGAGCTTGCCACGCATTCGTCGGTCCATCGCGACTTCAGCAGATTTGCGGGCAAGAAGGTTTTAGTCGTCGGCGGCGGGCAAAGCGCTCTGGAGTCCGGGGCATTGCTCCATGAGGCGGGCGCCGACGTGGAAGTCGTCACAAGAGCCTCAAAGATCAACTGGCTCCAGGGGTTCCTATCGAAAGCGTTGCACCATCGAATGGGCAAGTTCGTCCGGAGCTTGCTCTACGCGCCTACAGACGTTGGCCCCGCCGGCATCAGCCAGCTTCTGGCGCGTCCCGATCTTGTGCGGCGGCTGCCTCGCACCCTCCAGGATAAACTCCGAAGGCGCGCTACGCGGCCGGCGGGAGCCCGCTGGCTGGTGACGCGCCTTAAGGATGTTCCCATGTGCCTGCGGTGTACGGTGGATTCTGTTTCAGTTGTTGGAGAGCAAGTACAAATCCAACTGAGTAATGGCGCTCTTCGTTTGGTGGACCATGTTCTGCTGGGCACCGGTTACAAGATAGACGTTTCAAAATATTCTTTCCTTGCGCCAGGGCTTCTTGGCGCAATTCGCCGTTCCAATGGATTCCCAATCCTGAAGGAAGGGCTTGAAACCTCAGTTCCACGCCTGCATATTCTAGGCGCGCCGGCCGCATGGAGCTTCGGGCCGCTGATGCAATTTGTTTCTGGCTCGCGCTATGCCTCGGGGGCGCTGTTCCGCTCCGTTACAGGGCGAGATCCTGATCCATTGCAGACCACTTAGAATTTTATGTCCGCTGTCGCCACCAATTTTTCCGTTACCTCCCGAGTGCCGCCGGGAACCTCGGACCGAACCGTTGGTGCCCTGGTGGTTGGCGGGGACTACCAGGGTTTGGGAATTGTCCGAAGTCTCGGAAGACGCAAGGTGCCCATCTGCGTCGTAGATGACGAACACTCCATTGCCCGTTTCTCTAAATACACGACCCACAATGTACGGGTTGACAACCTCCGCGATGAAAAGGAGACCGTTGATCGGGTCATGGAAATTGGGCATCGCTTGAATCTAAAAGGTTGGGTGCTATACCCGACTCGAGACGAGACGGTTGCTGCGATCGCTCGCTATCGTGATACCCTGAGTGAATTCTTTCGTGTCCCCACGCCTGGCTGGGGAATAACCCAATGGGTGTGGGATAAACGCAACACCTATCGCCTCGCACACGACTTGGGAATTCCCACACCTTCAACCTGGTCTGCCCGGGATATTGATGAGCTTAAGAACGTCGACGCCAATCCGCCGTATGTCATCAAGCCCGCCATTAAGGAACACTTTATCTACACCACCAAGGCAAAGGCCTGGCGTGCCAGCAATCGCGCGGAGCTGGAGGTGGTTTTTCAGCGGGCGGCGCAGCTCGTGGGGGCGGGGGAGGTGGTGATCCAGGAGTTGATCCCCGGCGGGGGAAGCCAGCAATTCGCCTACTGCGCATTTTTCAAACAGGGCAGGGCCTTGGGGAGCATGGTCGTCCGGCGGGCCCGCCAGCACCCGCTTGAATTTGGGCGCTCGAGCACCTATGTTGAAACCGTTGATATTCCGATTCTGGAAGAACTTTCCCAGCGCTTTCTGCGCGCCATTGACTACTACGGGCTTGTGGAATTGGAATACAAGCTTAACCCGCGCGACCAGCAGTACAAACTGCTCGATGTTAATGGGCGTACTTGGGGCTATCATACTTTGGGCCCCGGAGCCGGCGTAGATTTCCCGTCAATGCTCTTTTCCGACCAGATGGGCGAACCGATTGAAACTTGTCGCGGCCGCGTCGGAGTCAAATGGGTCAGACTGCTCACGGACCTGCCCACAGGCATTAGCGGAATTATTGGAGGCCACCAGGGATTGCTGCCTTACCTGCGATCGCTGGGAGGGGCTGACATCGAAGCGGTTTTTAGCCGTGAGGACCCCATGCCCGGCATTGTGGAAATCGCGCTGATTCCTTACTTGTTCGTGAAGCGGGGCTTTTGATTCTTACGCCCGGGTTCACGGAGCTTGCGCTCTTCCCCTGCCTCGTCGTGAAGCGCGCCTTTCAGGACCGACGATCGTAGCACTGCCTTTCTCCTCTGCTCTCCTTCATTGACCACCCCTCACCGTTGAATGCCTTCCCAGAAAACTAAGCCAGTCAAGAATTGCCTGCGATATAACCATATCCCCCTAGAAAAGTTCCCAAGGTGTTGTTGAGTAGATCGGCGGTGCCGAAATCACTCGTCGACGGCAACTCGCGTCCGCGTGGCCTTTCGGTTCGCGGGGCAAGGTAAGAATCGGACCGGTCGAGTGAAAACTGGCAGTGGGTCCTTGGAACGTAAAGGCATCTACCCATTTCCGCTCACAGGTTTCCATTGCGGCTGCGCAGGTTTTCCGTCAATTCCGAGTTCGGGAAGTGGGTTAGGACTGTCGGCACCATAATTCGAAGTTAATCAACGCCCAAAGTTGCTTCTCACGGTCGCGGGTTCCGTCAAAGTGTTCTCGGACAAACCTTTCCATATTGCCAACGTTGAAATACCCGCGAGCCAATGCTTGTGGAGAGAGCAGCAAATCTCCGACAAAGGTCTTCAGGGGTCCCCTGAACCATTCTGCGATTGGAACGCGAAATCCCACCTTGCGGCGGAATAACGCTCTTTCCGGTACGTGCTGGCGCAACGCATCCTTTAACAGCATCTTGGTTCGAAAGCCGCGGACGAGCAACTGCGTCGGAATGCGGGCGGCCAACTCCACGAGCTTCTGATCGAGGAAAGGTCCGCGCTCCTCGATTGACGCGGCCATTGTCATCAGGTCGCCGCGTAAGAGCAAGTTATCCGGAAGCCACACCTTTAAGTCTGCGTAAAGCATCCGCTTGAGGGGTGAACGATTCGCGACCTTCGCGAGATAACTTTCAATCACCCGGGCTGGATGTCCGGGGTCGACTTGAGCGAGAAAATCGGGGGCAAATAGGCTCTCCCGCTCTTCGCGCGAAAAGGCCGCAAACCATGCCACCGAACGCTCCGCCTCGTTGGCAACGGAAAGGGCTTCTAGCGCGACTTTTACCCGGCGCTGCCCGTGAGGCAGCCAGCGGATAAGGGCGCGGGCGGCTCCTCGCGGTAACGACGAGAACAACCCTGCCAGGCGGTCGGCCGCGTACTTCGGGTAGCCGGCAAACAATTCGTCGCCGCCCTCGCCGGCCAACACCACCTTGACGCTCTGTGCCGCGCTGCGGGATATAAGATAGAGCGGGACGTCTGTGGGTTCGGCGAGTGGCTCAGCCCGGAACGACACCAAACGCGGTAGCTCGCTGCTAAGATTTTCCGGCCGGACAACCAGTTCCTGATGCTGAGTGCGATATTGTTCGGCCACGAGGCGGGCGAATCGTAATTCGCTATATTCGGATTCGTCAAATCCCACCGAAAAAGTGCGCAGCGGGTGGGCGCCTAATTGCGACATGAATGCCACTACGGCACTGGAATCAGTTCCTCCGCTTAAGAACACTCCGAGGGGAACGTCGGCGACCAAACGGATTTTCACCGACTCGCGAAGCCGCTCGACGACCTCCGCGGCAACCTCCCTGGGGGGCTTCGCCGTTTCTTCTTCATCTGGGACATCCCAGTATGCACGGCTCACTACGCCCTTTCCGTCTGCGACGAGCAAATGGCCGGGAAGAAGCTTTTCGATGCCGCGGTAGAGCGTGCGTGGAGCGGGAACGTAGCGAAATCCAAAAAAATCGTGGACCGACTGCGCGTCGATTTCGGGCTTTTTCGACAGGAGTTCACGCAAGGCGCGCAGCTCGGAGGCAAATGCCAATCGTCCCGGTTCCAGAAAGTAAAAGAGTGGTTTCACACCCAGACGGTCTCGGGCAAGCACCAGTCGCTGTTTGCGGCTGTCCCAGATTGCAAGCGCAAACATACCTCGCAAATGGTCTACAAAACCCAGATCGTATTCTTCGTAGAGGTGTAAGATGGTTTCCGTGTCGCTGTTGGTGCGTAAGCGGTGGCCGCGCGAGTAGAGGTCTGGCCGAAGGTCGCGGTAGTTATAAATTTCGCCGTTGAAGGTGATCCAGACCGATTCGTCCTCGTTGGCGATGGGTTGATGGCCACCCGGTAAATCGATGATGCTGAGACGGCGGTTGCCCAGCCCGAGCGCACCATTAATGTGAAAACCCTGGTCGTCCGGCCCGCGGTGCGCCATTGCGTCGTTGGCGCGTTGGAGCGCTGCCTGATCGACGGGCGCATGGGAGCCGAAATTGAAAACTCCACAAATTCCGCACATAAAAACAGGATGGGTAACCTGCGGACGGCGTCGACTCCTCCCATTCTCCCGGGATCACGAGGCCGCAACGGGTCTCCCATAATGCCTCACTGGCCAGATGACACACAAGCGTCAAATGCCACTTTTCCTCGCAGGGAATAGCCGCTCAGGTTAAGAATGAGGTGAGCAAGGACCTGTTTCCAAACGACCGGATCAACATTCCTCAGAGTCCCATCCGCAGCCAAGCCCGGACCCGATCTGAACCGGTAGGCTGGAATGGGGGGGTACTCGAACAAGGTCTTTTGGCTAGACCGGGGTCACGACTTCCAGTGCGCGCCTCAGCAGCTTTGTGACGATCAGGTTCCGGTGGAGATGGGGAGTTTGCTGCCAGCCAGGGCAAGTCAAAATGGTTTGCCGTTAGACTTTCGAGGCTCAATGGATCCTGTGCTGAAAGTGCAGGAATTGACGGTTTGCTACCGCGACGGTGTGGGAAGCCCGATCGCTGCGGTCAACGACGCCAGTTTCGAACTCGCGGCCGGTGAGACCGTGGGCATCCTCGGCGAGTCGGGTTGCGGGAAGACGTCGCTGGCATTGGCGGTGCTCGGTCTGCTTCCGCAGGGCGCGTTCATCCGGCGCGGCGCGGTGCTGTTCCGTGGAACCAATCTTCTCGCGCTGAGTGAACGCGCGTTACAGAAAATTCGCGGGGCGGAGATTGCGCTGATCCATCAGGATCCCAGTCTGGCGCTCAGCCCGTTTCTGCGTGTGGGGGAGCAAATAACGGAGATTCTGATCGCGCACCGTCGCATAAGTTCCAGGCAAGCGCGTGAGGAATCAAAGGAGATTCTCGCTCAAGTGGGGTTCAATCCCGACGGCAACATTCACCAGGCATATCCCCATCAACTGAGCGGAGGGCAGAAGCAGCGGGTGGCCATCGCCCAGGCGATGGCCTGCGGGCCCGGGCTGGTCATCGCCGATGAGCCTGTCGCGTCACTGGACGCGGTTCTTCAATTTGAATTCATCAACCTCTTGCAGAGCCTTCAGAAGCGACTCAATCTCGCGCTCATGCTAATTACTCACACTCCCGCCATTCTCGTTTCCATAGCCCACCGAATCCTGGTGATGTACGCGGGCCGGATCATTGAGCAAGGTCCCGCTCGCGAGATTTTGGAAGCTCCACTGCATCCGTACACACAAGGGCTGCTGAAATGCGAATTGGATTTATTACCGCAGGATGCAGGGTCGTGGCCTCTGGCATCGATACCCGGTGAACCTCCGAACCCGAAAGCGCTTCCCATGGGTTGTGCATTCGCGCCGCGGTGCAGTGATCGAATGGAGGTGTGCGAAGCCCGCGCACCCGCCGAATCGCATCCTGAGAAGTCGCGGGATGTGTGGTGTTTCAAATATGACTGATCAAGCGCTGCGACAAGAGGAGGAGCAGGAACCGATTCTGCGCGCCGTGAATCTGCGCAAGAGGTATACGCGCGGCAGAGGATGGCGAGGGAAGCGCCAACCGGTCCGGTCGCTCCGGGGCATCGACCTTCAGATTCGTGCCGGGCAGTCGCTGGCATTGATCGGAGCCTCGGGTTCGGGGAAATCGACTTTGGCGCGGTGCCTTGCTGGGCTTGAGCGGCCGGATTCCGGCGAGGTCTGGGTTGTCGGCAGGCATTGTGGATATTCCAATCATTCGCGCGAATTCACGCCAATCCACCTGATCTTTCAGGATTGTGGATTATCCACCAATCCCCGATTCACCGCCGCGGAAATCGTCTCGGAGCCGCTGCTGATTTCCCATTGGGGCACCAAGGCAGAGCGCACCGAGCGGGCGATCAACCTGATGAAAACAGTTGGCTTACCGGTAGATGCGGCAGGGCGCCGGGCGGATGAATTCAGTGGTGGCCAGCGGCGGCGGCTGGCGGTGGCACGCGCCTTGGCGCTTCAGCCGCGCGTGCTGATTCTCGATGAAGCTCTATCGGGGCTCGACCTCTCGACCCAGGCGGAGATGGCCAACCTGCTGCGGGAGATTCGACGGGCCCGCGCGCTCACTTATCTCTGGATTTCGCATGACCTGAGCCTGGTGGCCCGACTGGCCAGTGAAGTAGCCGTCATTGACGAGGGCCGTATTGTGGAATCAGCTTCCGTCCGTGAGTGGTTTGCCGGGCCGCAGAGCTCCCAAGGGCAGGCGCTTCTTCAGGCCGCGCGGGCCTGGCGGAACGGGCTTGGTCGATGAGGTATCTAGCCCAGCGCCTCGCGCACGCCCTCCTCGTCCTGCTGGGCGTTTCCATCCTCACTTTTCTCCTTCTTGCGCTCGCTCCCGGCGACTATTTTGCCGGCATGCGGTTGAACCCGCAGATCTCCGCGCAAACAGTCGCGGCGTTGCGCGACGCCTACGGCCTGAACCGCTCCCTTCCCGTCACCTATTTCCGCTGGGTAGGCTCCGTGCTGCGCGGCAACCTGGGCTATTCCTTCGCCTACAACACGCCGGTGTGGCCGTTGCTGAAGTCCCGCGCCGCGAACACCCTGATTCTCTCGCTGCTCGCGTTGCTCGCCTCGTGGTTCGTGGCGATTCCGCTGGGAGTGTGGTCCGCCGCGCGCCGGGGCGGCTGGCTTGACGACACGACGAGCGCGGGCACCGCACTGCTTCTGGCCCTGCCGGACGTTTTGATCGCCCTTGGCCTGCTGGCCATCGCGCTCCGCACGGGGTGGTTCCCCACGGGCGGAATGGTATCCGTAGCCACGCAGGAAATGGGTGCCATCGCGCGCTTGCGGGATTTCGTTTGGCACCTCGTGCTGCCCGCGGCGGCGCTTGCGGCGGGAGTTCTGCCCATTCTGGTGCGCCACGTGCGCTCAGCGATGCTCGACGTGCTGGATTCGCCCTACCTGCGCGCCGCGCACGGCCACGGAATCCCCCGCGCGCGCCTGCTTTTTCGCCACGCCCTGCCCGCTGCGGCGAATCCCCTGATTTCGCTTTTTGGTTTGTCGCTCGGAACGCTGCTGAGCGGCTCGCTGCTGATTGAAGTTGTGATGAGCTGGCCGGGCCTGGGCCCTCTGCTGCTCGAAGCGATTCTGGAGCGCGACGTTTACGTGGTGGTCGCGGCGGTGCTTCTGTCCGCAGTCTTCCTGGTGGCGGGCAATTTCGTTGCGGACGTGCTGCTCTACCTGGCCGACCCGCGCATCCGAGTGGAGTGAGTTTGTGGCTGTGGCACAGCGTCCGAAGGTGTGAAAAAGTAAACAATCTCACGCAAAGGCGCAAAGACGCAAAGTGGCTGTTGGCAGGGTCGTGTGGGGTTTCGCGCCTCGGGCGGCACCCGGCGCGAATTCGAGCATTATCTGCATTTGGAGGATTCACCGAAAGAGCCGCAGAGTAACCCCAAAAGGCGGGGTAACTCTGCGCTACAGTCGGCTGACCTGCGCATTTGCCTGGAGTGAGATGAAGCGGAAACTCAAATTCGCGCTACTGGGCCTGGTGTTGATTCACCTCGTGGTGCTGGGCGCGCGCTTTTTTGCGCCTTACGACCCTGCGGAGCAGCATCGGGATTTCCCCTTCGCTCCGCCCATGCGCCTG
>JASHTO010000264.1 GCA_030040515.1 Terriglobia bacterium | reverse complement strand
CGGCCCGGCATGGCGTAGCCGACGTAGGGGAACAATTCGTGCCGGTTCAAACCGAAAATCCGCAGCCGCTTCCCATTCAGGAAAAATCCGTCCACCTCAAACCGCGCCTCGCGAAAGCCAATGCGGACGCGCCGCTCGTGCAGAGGCCGGCCCTTCATTGACAACGTGACCCTGACCTCGTAGAGATTCGGATTTTCATTGTCCCAAAGCCGGATGTCGCCGAGGTTGGCAAGGGTCAGGTGAAATCCGGATGGGCCGGTTTTCTCCACGCGCACTTCCCGGGATGCGCGAGCGAGAGTACGGCCCGCCGTCCAGAGGCTTTGGGCCGCAGGGCGGTCGCCCTCAAGCAGAGCGGCTTCGATTTTCAGCTCATGCTGCTGCCGCACGCCTGCGTCAAGCGTACACTTCACCTCCACGCGCCGCTTGGCGTCGAGAACGTCCACGGGCTTGGCAAAGATGTCAGCAACGAAAATCTGCGGAACTGCTTGCAGGCTGACGGACCGCAGGATTCCACCCGGCAAGTAGTAATCCACTACGCCGCTCCCTTTCGGCGAGCCTTCCGGCGGCACATTGCTCCACCGCGAATCCACCGCGACGGCAAGAACGTTATCCTTGCGGGTGAGCAGGCTGGTGATTTCATACTGGAAGGGCAGGTAGCCCCCCAGGTGTTGCGGCAGAGCGTGGCCGTTCAGGTAGGGCGTTGCCCCGATCATGACGCCATCGAATTTCAGAAAGATGCGCCGCTTGTTCAACCCATTCGGCAGGACAAAGTGACGGCGATAGACCCAAAGCGTCTCCCACAGTTTGGCGTCCCACTTCTGCCACGATAGTGGAGTAACACAATGGGGAAGAGTGACGCGCGAAAAGGCGGAATCATTGAATTGCGGCGTCGTGGCGGCATCGCTCAGCTTTCCGCCAAAAAGCCAATTCCCGTCCAGGGAATAAGTGCAGCACGCCGGGCCCGACGAGGCGGCAGTCGTCTTGGTGCCGCTCGACCGTCCCAGTGATTCATCGGTAACGAAAGTGGCAAGGCCAGCGCTGAGGTTGCCAACAAACCTGCGCCTCGAGATTTTCGATAGCTGGTTTGGGCTTTTGCTCATGGTTTTCCTCGCTATGAAGTGCGGCAAGTTCGTAGACAGGGGGATTACTGCGTTGGCGTCCCGCCGGCGCCCAGCATTCCGCGCACGAACTGTCGCCTTCTCATCGTCCGCCCTCCAGAGTATTCGACGAATGTGCGCCGGCAGATTCGCGTTCAAAGGCCTGGCGTTCGATTGCCTGACTTGCAGCAACCTCCGCAAAGCTGCGCTGGGTGCACGGGCTGAGCAGGCTGACGACCACCAAGGCAGTCGAACCAATGAGGGCGGCAACGATCGTCGGGTTCGCCAGAAGACGCGCCGGGAAGGGCAAATACATTGCCGTCAGCGAAATCGCCGGCGTAGCGCTGAGAGCCGCCAGTGCGCCCTGCCAGGTCGCGCGCTTCCAGTAATGCCCGGCTAAAAGGATCACCGCCAACCCGCTCATGGTGACAGGCAGAAAGCGAGTCACGAACCCGACAATGGTTCCGGCGTGCAGCGCCAGAGCGGTGCAGGCCACATAGGCGACAGCCAGGGACCGGCGCGTGACGGTGATCGGATTTCGGGCATAGCGCCGCACTACGAACGGAAAGATGTGCCGCACGAAAAAGCTGCCCGCCGCCATGGCATTGTTGTTTGCGCAGGAGACGATGGCGGAGGTCATGGAGACCACCACCAGCGCCGCCAACCACGCGGGGAGCGCGTGCATCACGAGCCACGGAAGGGCCTCATCCGGCGAAGGCAGATGAGAATTGAGGCGGAAGGCGTACATGCCGACGATGCCGATGATCGCAGAGAAAGCCATCACGATGAAACCCGCGGCCACCATGCTCCAGCGAGCGCCCTGTTCCGTGCGCGCGCTGTACATCGCCAGACGGCGCCCGGGGTCGGCGATGACGCTCAGCCCGAGTGCGACGATCAGGCCCGCCACCGCCCCCTTTCCATAAGATGCGACACCGAGAAAAGACGAATACGAGGCGGGAGTCGCCTGCCGCAGGCCCGGCAGTCCACCGCTTTGGTGAAGCGCGGAGTAAGTGAGGAAGCCGAAGCCACATAACAGAATTCCGGCATTCAAGAAATCAGTGTACACCACCGTCTTCAGTCCGCCGGGAATGGAAATTCCGGCCATGATAAGGCCGGCGATGATCAAGCAGAGTTCCGGGCGCAGCCCCGTGACCACGCCGAGCACACTACCGCTGCCCATGATCTGCACCGTGAGCCAGCAGAGTTGTGAAAGGAAGAGGGTGAAGTTGGAGAACTCCACCACGATGCGGTTCGCGCCGTAGTAGCAGGCGATTTCCTCGCCCAGCGTCATGAACTGATAGCGTCGTGTGCCGGCGAAAATCGCGCCGGTCACCGCCGTGCCCAGTCCCAAGCCCAGCGGGTAGGCGCTTCCTGCCCAGCCATGGCGGTAGGCCAGGCCCGGCGCGCCCACCACCACTCCGGTGCCAATGCAAGTGGCGGTGATGGTTCCGGTAAGCACCCAGAAAGGGAGGCCGCGCCCGGCAACCAGGTAATCGGCAGTCCTCTTGACTCGCGTCGTCCAGAAGACCGAAGCCGCCAGCATGAAAGCGGCATAGAGGGCCAACCCGATCGCGATCGCAGTTTGTACGCCCAATTTTATATGAAACGGATATTCAGGATGCGCGCCAGCCGCCGCAGCATCGCCGCGTGGTGGCCCGCGAACACGACCAAATGATGGGGCATGCCCTCATGGCACAACTCTTCGAACCATTCCCGCGGATCTTCGCGGTTAAGCCGCGCCAGACCGTTGGTGCCCATGAGGTGCCGCTTGGGTTTGAGGGTCTCGCCTTCGCGCGCAGTCAGGTAGTAAGCGCCATTCAACCGCCAGAAGCGCAGCAGGGTGATCGGCATGCCTGCACGAATTGTCGATTCGATCACCGTCGGCTTCTTGATGTTGAAGTGGCGCGCAATTTGCGGGCCTCCCGGTTCGCCCACCGGTGGAGAGAGAGAGAAGGGCGCGGCGCCAATGTGCCAAAGAGTAATGGTCTCCGCGTCGTGCTCAAGCCAGTCGGAGAGGTAGCATCGCCCCATGCCCAGGCTCTCACCGATCCAATTCGCAATCGCGCCGTCGGCATCGCCTTCGCAGGTCACCGCCCGGCCTTCATCCACCAGGCGCGAAATTCCCAGGTAGGGCCACTGCCCAAACACATTGGGCATCTCCGGCCAACAACGCACGGAGAGGGCGTCCAAATTCTCTGTGTCCAGGAATGCCTTCATGGCCAAATAGAGCCGCGAAGCCATGGGCAAATCTTCGTCCGTCGTGTCTTTGTGCGGAATTCCCAACGCCTTCACTTTGGCGACGTCGGTGGCCACAACGTCGTCACCAAAACTGTGAACCATGTTTTCAAATTCAATCAGGCTGTAAGTTTGGAGTTGAACGCCCAATCCCTGATGAACGGTGAAAGGGTCGGCGCCCATGGCAAAATAGCCGGGCGCTTGCCCGCCCACCACTCCCAGGCGCACGGAGCGCAATCGGCGCACGGTGGCCGCCAGTCGCACTGCCTCGGCAAATCGCTGCTGCGTCCCGGCCGCATCCGGGTCGCCATAAACGATTTCGAACGTGTGCCCCATTTGCGCCAGCGTTGAGGCCCACGCGTGCGTGCCCACCAGCGAGCAGGAACTGACCATGTCCTCCACGGGGTTTTCCGGTGTCGCCCAAAGCACTGGAGGGTCCGGCCAGAGCTGCGCCACGGTGGGAGCCAGCCGGCCGTCTCCCATAGTCGTCTGCAATAGAACGATCACCTCGGCGTGCTTTTCCTCGCATGCCGCGAACACCCAACGCAGGGAAGCGTCATCAACGGCCTTTTCGGATGGCTCGAAAATCGTGAAGCCTGAGTGCCGCAGGCGGGCGCGAACGCGTTCCTCCATCTGCCGGCCCCATTCCATGTCGAAACCGGGGCGCTTGCGGCCGAGGAAAATAACTCCCACAATCGGGGGCTTGGTAAAGGCATTGGAATTCCCGGTTCGGGTAGTTTCGCTGATTTCTAGTTGGTTGGTTTTGGTGCTCATGGCGGTCTCGAAAAAACCTCGCATGGGTTATTATACCAAAGGTGAGAGGATTGACACTCAAGGTATATCAGATATCATCTTCATTTATGAATCGATAGACATAGACGTGGTGGCAGTAGCGCCGATCCCGCCCAGGTGGGGGCGACGTCGGCGGTCGGAGACCGCCACTACAAATACCAAACTGCAACACTTACAGTAAAGTCCGCCGTCAATAGTTTGGAGGATTGAATTCACATGTCAATGGCATCCTACACTTTGGGAACTTATTGTTTTCGCCCCGAGGAATTTCTCCCGCAAAAACTTTTTGAGGCCATCACCGACGTCCGCGTGAACGATCCCGAGACGATCGTCAGGGAGGCGACGGGCCGGGGCCGGCGACCCCGCCTGACCCTGGACGGAAAATTGGTAGTGGTGGCCACGGACCACCCCGGCCGCAGGGTAACGAACCTGCCCGGCGACCCCCTGGGCATGGGCGACCGTCACAGCTATCTGGCCCGGGCGCTGCGCGTGCTCACCACGCCCGGCTGCGACGGCATCATGAGCACCACCGATTTTATGGAAGACGTCCTGATCGTCAACGCGCTGGTGCGGCAAGCCGGCGGTCCCTCGCTGATCGATGGCAAGGTGCTGGTCGGGTGCATGAATCGCGGCGGGCACGCGGGCGTAGTGGGCGAAATTGACGACCGCTTCACGTGCTTCACTGCCCGGCAGATCAAGCTCATGAACTTCGACGGCGGAAAGCTGATGTACCGGCTCGATCCTGATGATGGGCGATCCATCAAGTCGGTCAGCGATTGCGCGCAGGCGATGACGGAGCTTTGCCGCGAGGGCTTGTATTCGTTTCTTGAGCCCATGAGTGTGCAAAAAAAGCCGGACGGCGGCTATGAAATCGTGAAGACTCTTGAGACCCTGGTACGCGACGTGGGAGCGGCGGCAGCCATGGGAGAATCCGCGGCGCGGACGTACCTGAAAATTCCTTACGTCGAGGGCTACGATCGCGTGGCGAGGGCAACAACTCTCCCGATTCTCATGCTCGGCGGACCGCCGCGTGAAAACCCCGTCTCCACCCTGAATGATTTTGCTGCCGGCATGCGGGCTGCGGCCAACGTTCGCGGCGTGATGGTGGGTCGGAATGTAACCTTCGTGCAAATGGACGACCCGCGCGCCGTTGCCGCCGCCGTGTGCGGAATCGTTCACGATGGTCTGACGGCGGAACAATCGCTGGAACGCCTGGCCGATGAGCGCGGACGCGAGATGGACTTTTTTTCCTCGTACCGGTAGGTATTCCCCGACAGAGCTGGGAACTTCAAAATGGATGGCCCTCAAAAGAGTTTGGAAGTGACCCCTCACCCGACCTCCTCCGTCGGCCACCCTCTCCCCTCGGAGAGGGAATACACCTTTGGCGCGCTCGAAAGTCCTTTGCCGGGATCGCTCCTCTGCACCCTCGCAGCCTATCGGCACACGCACCACGCCTTGGACGCCGGCCGCTTTGGCAGAAGCAGGATATACGGCTCAACCTTTTTCAGGATGTGAGTCACCGCAACATCCGGCGGGACGTTTAGCACCTCTAAAGGTGCAGGTGTGAACCTGCGAATTCCGGTGAAGAAGATGCACCCAACCCCGCAGGGGTTGGGTGCGCAAGGTCGGCCCCTTCCGGGCCGCCACGTCTTTTTGCATTCCTTTCCGTAGGTTTCACCTACGGCTACTCACGGTCCCCCGCTTCGCGGGGTCGGCGGGCTACTGCCGGGAGTGGTTACTCGCGCGCCGGGCAGCTTTTGGAGTGCGGGAGCTTGCTGCCGCACTCCCTAGCCCTTCCCGTGATGCAACATTACTGCGTTACCCCCGTGGCCGCGATTCGCACGGTGAGAATCTCATGCGGCTTAAAAGGCAGTTCCACCGAGTGAGGACTCACCTCCAATTCCTTCAGATTGGCCTCCGCAGCGTTGTCCACCCAGGCGTGTTGCAGACGGAATAAAGGGAAATTCAACTTTGCGGTGCCTTGCGTTCCACCCACTTCCAGAAGCCGCAGGATGGTGCCTTGCTGGTCGTCGGCAACCTTCCAATTCACCACCACGAGGTTGGGATTATCCACGCTGAGGAAGCTGGAAGGCTCGGGCGATAGCGGAGTCTGCGGATCGCCGAATTTATCGTTGGCCACCGACTCGCCGAGCTCGAGCGGCGTCATTTCGTCGCGCCCGAGGCGCGCCAGTGATGCTGGCGCGAGGTCCCGCCCGCTGGTCAGCACATAGCGGAAGGTGTAATCACCTTCCTGAATTTGCTGCGTGTTGGTGTGCCAGTAATTGTTCATCACGTAGGAAAACACCCCGGCGGTTTGGGGAGTGAATTCGCGCGGCCATACCCCACGGTTGATGTCGCCCAGGGAAACGAGCGGGGCATCAACCGGCACCAGGCCCACGGCGACGTCCTTCCCCGCCACCTTTACCCAATGCTGCACGGTGAACCATTCGAGGCAAGCGCCCTTCATCAAGTCGTGCGCCGGGTCCACCCAGCCATTTTGGATTTCATAACTGAACTTGGGATCGGCAACGGCGAAGGGGAAAGCAAAGTAGACGGCCTCCTTCCGGGGCACCGCTTCCTTGTGCAATCGGTTGATGAACTCAATTTTTTCCTGGCGGTCGAACAGAATAATCCCGGTTTCGAGCCGGGGCGCGTGCAGACCGCTGCCTTCGAGCGTCATGATCTCGCCGTAAGGGGTCTTGATGATGCGACTCACATGCGAGCTTTCCGCTGGAGTGACGGTGAGTTTGGCCAGCGGCAGGTGGAAATCCGAAAAAACGATCTGGGTGCGCGCCTCATCGCCGCCCGCGACGTAAAGGTATTGGTCGAGCCCGTAGGGACTGGACTTGTCCACCAGCTCACGTTGCAGTTCCTTATCGAAAACGCTTTTGATGACGCCGGTCGCGGGGTCGGCTTCAACGCGATAGGACTGATTCTCGATAACGTTGGCGGAGGGAAGGGCTTCCGGCAGCGGACGCTCCACGCGCGGGGCGGGGACGGGTTCGAGGCGATAACACTTGTAACCCATCGCGGGCACATCCTCCGCCATGAAGCGCACGTGGGCGAAAGCGGTATCGTCGC
>JASHTO010000263.1 GCA_030040515.1 Terriglobia bacterium | reverse complement strand
GGGTGAGGGGTCCGTTCGAAACGATTAAAGCCCACGACTTGCTGATTCCCGGACCTGTCAAACCCCGACTGCCACCCCGGCAAAGCCGGGGGATCTCCCAACGGATTAGCAGATCGCGGGCGTTCCTTGTAACCAAAAGATCCCTCACCCCAGGTCGCACGCGCGCCAGACGGCGTTTGGAGCGCGGCAGCTCGCTGCGGCTTTTGATGCCGGAAGCTGGCCTCCGGCTGACCGGCCGCCAGCAAGCTGGCGAACACCCAAGCGGTCCCGCCCAGGCGGGACCGCATTCCACAACCGCGTCGCCTCGCGCGGGTGAATCAAGTAAGTCATTCCCCAGATTAGGAAACTGCCCACTGCCCGGATTGACTTGACCCGTGCGCGTTCCTATACTGAGTTTGTCTGTTTCCGGCGGGTCCCGCGAAAGGAGCCACCATGGCGGCGCTTAGCGACGAAGCAATTCACCAGGGATTGGCGAAACTGCAAGGTTGGTCCTATCAAAACAAAGAACTCCGCAAGAAATTCACCTTCAAATCCTTCCTACCCGGCATCGACTTTGTGAATAAGATCGCCCAGGCAGCAGAAGCCGCCGGGCATCATCCCGACATCACCATCAATTACAGCGTGGTGGGCATCAGCCTTTCCACGCACAGCGAAGGCGGGGTAACCCACAAGGACTTTGAACTGGCGGGCAAAATTGATTCCCTCCGCTCGTTGCTTCCTTAGTCGGTTGCGCTAACCTTGCTTCCAGATTCAGGAATAGATCGAGCTTTAGCCAGCCCCCACGCTTCCCAAGGCTCTATCTCGCTTCGATGAGCAAGGCAGATGGTGTCTCAGTTTGATTTTGGGAGCCGGCTCCTCACATCGTAACCAGCCGCCCATCGCTGTAGCGGCGCTCTATGAGCGTCGCTACAGAATTCAAACTGCGACAGTACCGCCAGCCTTCAATCTTGCTCCGAGGGCTGGAATCCTAATAGAATCTGGGTTGAGTTTATGGCTACTTTCATGCAGTGGATTCACTTAATGGCCGCCGTGGTGGGCCTGGGGGGAATGGGCTTTCTGCTTCTGATCCTCATTCCCTCGTTGGAAGTCCTCAGCGCGGAACAGCGCGAGGCGCTTTCCAGCGCCGTGGCCGGGCGATTCCGCTGGGCAATCTGCAGCGCCATCGCGCTTCTCTTGCTCTCCGGCATCTACAACACGCGTTATTATTTCCGGGAGATTCCGTGGGGCCGGGCGTGGGAATTTCTGACGGTCAAAATCCTTCTGTCCTTCATTCTCTTCGCAATCGTCCTGGGCCTCTCCATTCCCTTCCGATTATTTGAGCCGCTGCGTGTCCGCCGCCGGCAGTGGCTTCTGGTCGCCTTCATTCTGGGAGTCGTTGTGGTGTTGATTTCGGCGTATTTGCGGTGAAGGGACTCGGGACAAGGGAAATGTGAGCTGGGCAAGTTGCTTGAGGAGCCGTGATTTCCCTTGCCCCTTATCCCTTTTACTGGTGAAGAACGGCTGCTTTGAAGGTGCCGCGCTGGTTGTCAATTTTCTTTTGCAGCATGTTAATAGCGAAGATGAGCTGCTCGGGCCGGGGCGGGCACCCCGGAACGTAAACGTCCACAGGAATGAACTGGTTGATGCCCTGCACGATGGCGTAGTTATTGAAGACGCCTCCAGAAGTCGCGCACGCACCCATCGAAATCACCCATTTGGGCTCCGGCATCTGCGCGTAGAGCTTCTGAATGACCGGAACCATCTTCTGGGCCACGCGTCCGGCGATGATCATTAAATCCGCCTGGCGCGGCGAGCCACGGAAGACCTCCGCGCCGAATCGCGCCAAATCGAAGCGCGACGCGCCCGCCGACATCATCTCAATGGCGCAGCACGCCAGGCCGAAACTCATCGGCCAAATTGAGGACCGCCGCGCCCAGTTCACCGCCTGGTCGAGCTTGGTGAAGATGAGGCCATCGAATCCGGATTGCTGATCAGTTTGAGTTGGTGCTCCCATGGCATTCATATTATCGCACTCCGCGCTCAATTCCACAACCTTCAGCCTCGGGCGGTAGTGGGTCGATTTGAAATTCCGGCGTAGGGGCACCCCTGGCGGGTGCCTTAGCCGATTTCACTGGACCCAAGGGCAGGGTCAAGCCCTGCCGCAATTCCAGCTTCGCCGCTACCCAATGGCGTGCAGATTAAGGGTGCAGCAGAATCTTGCCGAAGAATTCCCTTCCCTCCATTTTTTGCTGCGCGGCGGCCGCTTCCTTCAATGGAAACACGGAATCAATCACCGCTCGCAATTTGCGTTGGCCGATGAATTTCAGGGCTTCCAGCAGTTCCGCCTTGCCTCCCATAAATGAGCCGAGAATCGTCTTTTGGCGCGCGAAAAGGCCCTGGCCGTTCAGTTTCAAATCCGCTCCGGTGGTCATTCCGCAGGTCACCAGGCGCCCGTAGGTGGCGAGCGATTCAAAGCAGGCTTCCCAGACCGCCGCACCCACGTGGTCCACCACCACATCCACTCCGCGCTTGCGAGTAAGGCGCTTCACCTCATCGGCAATCGACTGCCGGGTGTGGTTGATCACTTCGTCCGCGCCCAGCTCGCGGGCTTTTTCCAGCTTCCAGCCGGCGCCTGCGGTGGCTATCACGCGGGCGTTCACCAACTTGGCGATTTGAATCGCCGCGCTGCCCACGCCCGAACCTGCTCCGATGACGAGCACCTCCTCGCCCGGCTTCAATTGCGCGCGGGTGAAAAGCATGTGCCAGGCGGTGAGAAAAACCAGCGGCACGGCGGCGGCTTCATCAAAGCTCAAATCGGCGGGAATGGGGAGCACGTTCACTTCCGGAACCTTAGCGTATTCCGCGTACCCGCCGTCCATGAATACACCCAGGACCGTGAATCGGCGGCAGCCGCTGTCCAATCCCCGGAAGCACATTTCGCACTGACCACAGCTCACACCCGGGCAGAGGAGCACGCGGTCGCCGGGCTTGACGCGCGTCGAGAGCGAACCCACTTCCACCACTTCACCCGAAACGTCACTGCCCACGATGTGCGGCATCTCGAGCTTCCAACCCGGCACGCCGCCGCGCAGCCACACATCGAGATGATTCAGCGCACATGCCTTCACTTTTACCAACACTTCGTTGGCCAGAATCTTGGGCTCCGGCGCGTCCTCGTACTTCAGAACGTCCAATCCGCCATGCTGGTGAAATCGTACGGCTTTCATACCTTACCTCTCCCTTCGAAACCGTCTGAAATCCTGATTTGCGTGGGCATCCGCCTGAGGGTCAAATTGCGCGCATCTGCCTTGCTCACGTCACGACAGTAAATCAAATTCCCAATTGGCCCAAGTGATTTTTCATTCGCGCGGCCGACTGAGGTGTGGAGTGGGGCCGGGCAACCGTAGACTCTAATAAACAATCCAACTGAATAAACTCGACTTGTCATAGTTTATGATGGTATAGGATTTGCGCCTGACGGGGTGACTGCGCCGACAGGGAGAAGAGAGAAGGACGATGAGAAATAGTGACCTGATCCCGGCGTGGGGCCGCGTCTTGAAGGGCCAAAAACCGTTTCTATCCGTCGAAATCACCAAGGAATGCCCGCTGCAATGTCCGGGATGTTACGCCTACGGCTCAGACCACCTGGGTGGCGCAACCACCTTGCGCGATTTGAGCGACGCCAAGGGGGATCACCTGGTGAACGGCATTCTGGGATTGGTGCGGCACTATCGTCCACTGCACGTTTCGATTGTGGGCGGCGAGCCGCTGGTGCGCTATCGCGAGCTGGAAGTCCTGCTTCCCAAATTGGAGAGCATGGGAGTGGAGGTGATGGTGGTCACCAGCGCCGTGCGGCCCATTCCCGAATCCTGGCGAAAGCTTTCCAATCTCTACATTGCCGTCTCCATTGACGGGCTGGCGCCCGAACACGACCGCCGCCGCGCTCCTGCCACTTACGAGCGCATTCTGAAGCACATTGCCGGGCACAAAATCAATATTCATTGCACGATCACGCGGCAACTGCTGAAGCGCGCGGATTATTTGCAGGAATTTGTTACCTTCTGGTCAACGCAGAAGGAAACTCGAAAAATCTGGTTCAGCCTCTACACGCCGCAGGAGGGCGAGGTGAGCGAAGAACGGCTGACTCCTGCGGACCGCATGACGGTGCTGGAGGAGCTGCGACGGTTGAGCCGGGAATTCCCGCTGATCGAGGCTCCAGACAGCCTGCTAAGAGGGTTTCAGAACCCGCCGACCACACCGCGAGAATGTATGTTCGCGCAAATCACCGCCTGCATCTCCTCCGACCTCACCACGTCCATCACTCCCTGCCAATTTGGCGGGCGGCCCGTGTGCTCCGAGTGCGGATGCATTGCTTCCGCGGGGCTCGCCTCCTTCGCCAAGTACAAGCTTGCCGGCCTGGTTCAAATCAGCGAGATTTTTTCACTTTCGAAGAAGGTAGGCGAATTTGTCGCCGCTGGAACTGCCTGATCGCGGCGGCTTCCAAGAATCGCAGGCGGGGTCTTACTTTCCTCCCGGAAGACTGTTGAGAAAATCCGTAACCGCTTTTTCGTAGGGCTCCCGGGCCTGGTTAAAACCCTCGCCGTGGCGCGTGCCGGGCAGGACGATAATCTTTGCGAGCGGGCTCCGGGCTTGAGAATAGAGTTTCTGAGCCACAGAGGGCGGCATGCGGCGGTCACCCCGGACGGCGACAAAAAGGATTGGCCGGTCGCCGATACGCTCCACAGCTTTCACACAATCGAAATCCGCAACGTGGAAATGGCCTCGCCAAGCGGTTAAGTAAGCGACCTCATCCGCAATGGGAAAGCCGGGCAGATGGATGAAAAGCCGCAGGTGGTGCCGCATCGTGCCCAGCATGGAGTCAAATGAGCTGTCAGAAATCACCCCAGCAATGTCGGGCGAATCGGCGGCCGCCAGCAACGACGCTGCCGCGCCCATCGATATACCCCAGACGATGACGGGCCGCGGCGCGTGCTCGCTCTCCAGGGCGCAGCGCACGGCGCCCAGCACATCCAATCGCTCCTGGTAGCCCAGCGTGGTAATGTTGCCCCCGCTCATTCCCTGATGCCGAAGGTCGAAGAGCAACCCGTCGTATCCCAGACTGTGTCCAAACGCAGCCATCGGCAGCATTTCAATTCGCGTTCGGTTGAGCCCGTGGACGTAGATGATCGTCCCGCGCGCGGTGCCCTCGGCCGGAACGTACCAGCCCTTCAGCGGGACTCCATCCGGCGCGGGAAATTCGACCCAGCTAAAATTCAAATGGAAGGAGTTCGGCGTCTTGCCGTCGTTAGGATCGCGGTAGTGATATTGGCGAGTGGTGACGAGACCGGCGAAAAACCACGGCACGTAGCCAAAAAAGAATCCCGCCACGAGGATGACGAGGATCAACACCACGTTGCGGATGATCTTCAGGATTCGCGAGCTGCCAGGCACCTGCTCCTCCGGCGGGCATTGTACCATTCACGCCGCAATTTGGCCCGGCCTTGTGGTGCGGGTACGCGAAAGATTGGGGGGCAGCCCGGTGCTCGGCATGGAGAACATCGCAAGGCCCAGGCGAGAACAGAAAATGCACCATACCACGACATCTACTCTCGAGATCTCTCCTGAAGGGTTCGACGTAGAATGGGCAGCGCGGCCTTATCCTTCTCTCCAGCCAGCGCCTCTTTCAACTTAATGAGTAAATCCAATTTGAGGATGCGGACGTTCAAACCACGTCCAATTTCCAACTCCGTCGTGTCTCCGATCAGGTCATCGTAGCTTTGACCATGGCCAATCGTGCCGAGCAAATCAAGTGGTCCCAGCCGGGTCGTTAGGAGTTGATGGCCCGGAGATATCAGGTGACTGCGTTCAGGCTTCTTTCCCCGGGAACCGGGCAATCGATACTGGGCGCCCAACTGCTCCAATACAGCGAGAAGTCGATTGACATTTTGAGGGGTCCGCGAATGGACTACATCCAGATCGAATGTTGCGATTGGAGCACCCTGTAAGACGCCCGCAACGCCGCCAACCACGATGAAGTTAATGCGTTTTCTTCGCAGTGCTCGGAGGAGTGCGAGATA
>JASHTO010000262.1 GCA_030040515.1 Terriglobia bacterium | reverse complement strand
GCATTCTGCTTGTTATCCGCGGATTCTCCTCCGGGAATATACTGAGCAAAGTATGCGGTACCCAGGTAAAGGCGGGCGTTGAGCAAGCCAGGATCGAGGCGAACGGCCTCTTTGAAGTGCATTACGGCGGGCTGAAACTGGGCATTACTGTAGGCCTGCACGCCTTTGTTGAGGTTGTCGCGGGCCTTCAGCTTATTGCAGCCGCAGGCGGTGAGTGCCAGCAGCAGCGCCCCTGCCAGCGCGGCATATTTGCAGCGTTTCATCAAGATTCCTCCCTCAACGCGCGCCCCTGGAGAGCTACGACCCTTCCTCAAGCGCCTTGGTGATCAATCCAACTTTGTCGACTCCCGCGCCCTTGGCAATGTCGATGACCTGAGCCACCATGCCGAACTTTGTTTCCGGGTCACCCTTGACGAACATCACGCGTTCGTTGCGAGTCTTGAAGATTTCTTCCAGCCGGGGGCCCAGTGCATCCACCGTGATGTCGTCTTGATTGAGTTTGAGATTCCCACGCTCGTCGACGCTTACCACCACCGTCAGCTTGCTGAGCTCCTGGGGCGGCGGCGATTTGTCTTTGTTGGGCTGAGGAACGAGCGCGTCGAGCCCCTTGGGCGTCAGCGGTGTAATCACCATGAAGATGATCAACAATACCAGCAAAACATCAATCAGGGGGGTGACATTCATGTCAACCATGGCGCCTCCCTTTTTCCCCCCCACGGCCATTGCCATACAACTACCCTCCTTCGGTTGCTGCCGAGTGCCGCGCTACTGGCCGCTCATTGCGGCGGCCCAACGGGAACGCGGCGTTCGGCCAGCTTCTCGGTTTCGAGCCCCAGGGTATCGACTCCCGCGGCGCGAATGTTATCCACCACTTCGGCGACCACTTTGTATTTTGCACTCTTGTCGCTGCGCAGGAAAACGGTCTTATCCAGCTTGTCCGCGATCCGGTCCTTGACCTGCGTGGTGATATCCTCAGGGGCGATGGGATCGGAACCGAGGTAGATCTTGCCGTCCCGAGTGACGGCCAGCACGACAGCGTCTTCCTTGTCAGCATCCGGCATGTCGACCGTGTTCATGGCTTTGGCCATGTCCACGCTGACGCCTTTCTGCAACATGGGAGTGATCACCATGAAGATGATCAGCAGAACCAACATCACATCCACCATGGGGGTGACGTTGATATCCGCGACGGTCCCCAGTGACGTGGTTTTCTTGGCCATTTACTTTTTCCCCCGCGAAGCGCGTTTAATGAAATAGTCGACCAACTCCGACGAGGAGTTGTCCATTTCCACGTCAAACGATTCGATCTTGCTGGTGAAATAATTATAGATCCACACGGCCGGGATGGCGACAAAGAGGCCGATGGCAGTGGTCACCAGGGCTTCAGAAATACCCTTCGAGACCCCCGCAAGGCCTGTCGACTTGGCGCTCGCGATGCCCTGGAAAGCGTGAATGATGCCCAGCACCGTGCCGAGCAAGCCGACGAAAGGCGCCGTGGAGCCGATGGTGGCGAGGGTGGAAACGCCGCGCTTCAGTTCCGCGTGGACGATGGCCGCCGCCCTTTCCAGCGCCCGCTTGGAGGCTTCAATGGTCTCGCCCGGGATTTCCGCCGAAACCTGATGTGCCTGGAATTCCTGAAGGCCGGCCGTAACCACTTTCGCCAGGTGGCTGCGCTTATTCTGTTCCGCAATGGAAATCGCTTCGTCGATTTTCCCGTCCTTCAGTGCCCCCGCCACCGCCGGAGCGAACACCCGCGATTGTTTACGAGCGCCGCTGAAAGCGATCCAGCGATCAATCATGACGCCAATCGACCAGGCCGACATGATGATCAAGACGATGACAATGCCTTTCGCGGCGTATCCCATGGAGTTCCACATCGAAATCGGGTCGAACCCCACTTCCGCTTCCTGAAAGAACCACAACGCCAAACTTAAAAAGTTTCCGACGAACATAGTGTTGTATTACCTCCACAAGAAATTCCAGAATCTTCTGGTCATTCAGCCAACGTAAAGTTCACATCGATCTCGGTAGCTACTTCAACCGCCTCGCCATTCAGCAAAGTGGGCTGGTAACGCCAGCGCTTCACCGCGTCCATCGCCGAGGCAACCAGCAGGGGATGGCCGGAGATCACCTTCAGGTTCTCAATGGTTCCGTCTTTGCTGATCAACGCGTCCAGCCGCACTTCTCCCTGAATCCGCGCCATTTTGGCCAGAGGCGGATACTCAGGCTTGGGCCCGAATATCAACTTTGCGCTTTCCACCTGGCCGCCCACGCGAACGCGCTGCGGAACCTGCGGCCTCGGCGGAGGCGGGGGCGGGGGCGGCGCGGACGACATTACGCCCCCCAGCACGCCGCCCAGGACACCGCCCATCTGTCCTCCCGGAACGCCGCCCGGAACGCCACCCACCACTCCCACCGCACTGGGAGGCGGCTCCGGCTCCTCCTTAACCATGGTGACGGTTTTCGGAATCACCGTCGGGGCGCGCATGATGTCTTCCATACTCACCCGATGGATGATGCGGGGAGCGGGAGCTGCCGCCGCCGGTGGTGGCGGAGGCGGAGGCGGAGGCGGAGGCGCGGAAAGGAATGTCATCAATTGCGCTTTGGGCAATGTCTCGGTGTAGATCAATGGGACCAGGATCATCCCCCCGATCACCAAGGCCTCAAAAATGTAGGCAATGGGAAGGGTGGCGCGTTTCCAATCCCCCGTCTTGGCCGCGCTATAAATCAGGTAGATAATGAAGCCCACCAGGGGCAACACAATGAAGATGAGAGACCAAACGATCCGGTTGAAGCCGTGCCGTTTGGCATCCGACAGTACATATCCGAGGCCCAGAGCGAAAGCACCGAACAAGATCGCCAGGATCACCGACTGCGTCACAATCACGCTTGTCTCATTGGCGCTCATCATGGGCAGCAAGAAATAGCCCGCGAAGAAAATGGCGGCAGCGACTGCGATCGAAATGATCCAGTGCGTGCCGGTCAGAACCGGCGCCCTTCTTTGCGAGGAATCCAGTAAGCTGTCGTCAAACATGGATGATTGCCTCCTGCGAATCTCCGCTCCAGGGCATCCGCCCGCCCCGGGCGAACTTCAAAGGCATCGTTATGCCGCCTTGACCCTTGAAGTCATTCCTTCGCGCGCTAGTCGCTGGTTAAAATACACCACAATCGGGCTGGCGATAAAGATCGATGAGTAAGTCCCGATGATCACTCCCACCACCAGAGCAAAGGCGAATCCATGAATCACTTCGCCGCCGAAAAGGAAAAGGGAAAGAACGGCCAGAAAGGTCAAGCCCGAGGTCAGAATGGTCCGGCTCAGCGTCTGATTGATGCTGTGATCCACAAGTTTCGTAAAATTTGCGCGTTTGGTCGCCTGCACGTTTTCCCGGATTCGGTCAAAGACAACAATGGTGTCATTCATGGAATATCCGACCAGGGTCAGCAAGGCGGCGATGACCGTCAAAGTAATTTCCTTGTTCAACAGGGAGAAGAAGCCGAGTGTAATAATGACGTCGTGGAAAGTGGCAACCACGGCGGCAATGCCATAGATTAACTCAAAACGGAACCAGATGTAAATCAGCATGGCACCCAGCCCGGCCAGCGTGACATAGAGGGCCTGGCGGCGCAAATCCGATCCCACCTTCGGTCCCACGACTTTGGTGTTGGTCACTGCGTAGCTGGACAAATAAAAATCCTTCTCAAGGGCGGAGATGATCGGGGGAGTCACGCCCTGCACTCCCCGCAAACTGCTAAAGTCTTCCAGCAACCCTCCCTGCGCCGGAGCATTCCGGAAATTTACCACGGCGTCGGCAATATCTTGATAGGTCTTGGTCGCCGTGTCCAAGCCTTTTACCGTCAGGCCCAAGGGGTCATCCGCCAATAAATGCTCGGCAACCGTTTGCGGGCTGGCATTGTTAAAGTCTGTCTTTCCCTCCGGACCCTTCCCGTAGAGGCCCGAAAGAGCGTTGACAATGGCCTGCCGGCCGGCATCCAAGATGGCGCTGGAGGTCGTAGTCTTAAGATCCAAACCAATCATTACGGCATTGCTCTTCCCAGCCCCCAATCCCTGGGTACCCTCAACCCCCTGAATTGTGGCATTGTGCAATCCCAGGCGGTCCAATTCTTGCCTGATCGCGTCGACTTTGGGAGGCTGGGCAAAATTGACGTTCACGATTGTGCCTCCTCGGAAGTCAATTCCATAAGCTAATCCGTGGTGAACCACCATGGAACCAATCCCGATTACCGCTAAAGCAATAGAGAGGGAGATGAAATACCACTTTATTTCCATCCAGTCAATCTTCGGCTCGTGAAAAAACTCCATGACCCCTCTTCACACCCTTCCCTAGACTTTGACACCGCAGCGGGTTGGAGAGTTCCAGAAAATTAATGGCATTTTAATATTCTTGCGACGACCTCTCCGGTTTCAAGAGTCCGATGGTCCGGGTCAGATCGGACCCGGACCATCGGACCAACCGCCATCGGCGCTCGCCCTGCAGCCCAAGGCCTTCGGGCTACGGGCCGGAGAGCGCGGCAACAACTAAATACTCAACGCCGCACCTTTTTCACGCCGCGAAAGCACATAGTCAAAAATCACTCTCGATACAAAAACCGAGGTAAACAGATTGGCAACCAAGCCGATGGTCAAAGTAACCGCAAATCCCTTGATGGGTCCCGTCCCGAAAGCAAAAAGGATGGCGGCAGACGCCACGGTGGTGACGTGAGTGTCGATAATCGTTCTGAAGGCCTGCTCAAAGCCCACCGCCACCGCTGCTCCCACGGCTTTTCCAAGTCGCAATTCTTCCCGAATCCTTTCGAAGATGAGGACGTTGGAGTCCACACCCATACCAACGGTCAAAATGACTCCCGCGATTCCGGGCAAAGTAAGGACCCCGCCAATCGCCGCCATCATGGCAATCAGAATCAAGAGGTTCATCGCCAGGGCCACGTCGGCGTTAATCCCTGCGCCCCGGTAATAGACCAGCATGAAACCCATGACCGCGAGAAGGCCCACAATTGACGCGATCACACCATGGCGGATGGAATCCGCTCCGAGCGAGGGACCCACAGTCTCTTCTGAAAGATAATTGATGGAAGCGGGCAGGGCGCCCGATTTCAACACCAAGGCCAAGTCTTGTGCCGACTCAGGGGTGAAGTTTCCTCCCTCAATCACTCCGCTTTCGTTGATCTGTCCGTGAATGATGGGGGCGGTGATGACGCGATTGTCCAGCACGATGGCCAGGTATTTTCCAACGTTGGCGCCGGTCACGCGCCCGAAGCGTTCGGCACCGTCGCGATTGAGCGTGAACTGCACACTGGGCCGCCCGGTGGAATCACGCGAGGGTTCTGCCCCGGTCAAATCGCGACCTGTAACCGCCGCGATGCGGTTCAAGACATACCAGCTTTCCTTCCCATCCTCGCTGCCCGATACCAGTTCCGAATCGGCGGGCAGCACGTAGCTATGCTGGGCCAGCGCAGCTTCCCGGGAAGCGTAGGGCCCGTCCTGCACCAGCTTCAACTCCAGCAGCGCGGTTCGCTGCATGATATCTTTTACCCTTGAGGGGTCATCCACTCCCGGCAACTGCACGACCAGTTCGTAATCGCCCTGGCCATATTCGGCGATGGTGGGTTCCGTCACTCCCAGGGCGTCAACGCGACGGCGAATCGTATCCATGGACTGCATCAGAGCCTGGTTGCGAAGGGTAACGGCCGAACTTGTTTTGAGTACCAGCAAGCGGGAGGATTCATCGCCGGGAACCCGCACCAAGTCCCAATCCGAGAACAGGTCACTCACCAGAGACTGCAAATCCCCGGTCCTATCCTGCGGAACGCCTTTGACCAGGATTCGATGAATGGGAGGGGATGATGTCTTATCGTTATCCGGCTCAATATCCGCATAGGGGATAGTCTTGGTCTTCATTTCTTCCTGCAACCGATCGAGTGCCTCATCGCAGGTGATATTTACGGCATCTTCAACCTGCACTTGCAGGATCAGGTTCATCCCGCCCTTCAAGTCCAGGCCCAGGTGAATGCGGCTGTGGAGATTATCCTTGAGTTCCTGCACGTTCTTGGGAAGGCCGGTGATTCCCAAAATGCACGCCAACACCACAACCAGTATGAAAATTGCCCGGCCACGAATCTTGGTGTCCATGGAATGAATTACCTCAGCGGCCCTGTGCGCTCCCGCTATTTCTTGCCCTTCGGTCCGGACTCCTGCTTCGCGGGATCGCCCGCGTCACCGGTCACAACACCGGTAATCGCCGACCTTGCCAGGTCCACCCTGACTTGACTGGCAATCTGCAACTGCACCATCTCATTCCGAAACCCGACAATTGTACCGTAAATTCCACCGCTCGTCGTCACGCGATCACCAGTCTTCAGGTTGGCAAGCATGTCCTGAAGTTTGCGTCGTTGCTGCGATTGCGGCCGGATGACCAGGAAATACCAGATGCCGAAGAGCGGCACGAAAATGAACAAGATCTGGCCCAGCGCGCCCGACAAGCCCGGGTCCGCCGCGAGGAGAAAAGGTTGTAGAAAGAGGCACTCGATCAAGGTCGCGCCGCAGCTTCACGGAATACTGACGAGCACCCCGTCCGACGATCACGGGATGTTCTCGGTTCGGGTTTTCCGGATTCGCTTCGGGCCGGATTCGCTTCGAGCCGGACTCGGTTCGAGCCGGATTCGGTTCGGGATTGCCGCGGCGTCTTTTTCAAGCGGCACTCACCGACCTCGCTGGGCAGGACCGGTGCTACAGATGCGAGCGCACCCTATCGTGGAATTCCGCGAACTCTCCAGAAAGGAGAGACTGCCTGATTCTGCGCATGGTGTCAAGGTAAAAGTGGAGGTTATGATGCGTGGCGAGGATCGCTCCCAGCATTTCCCCGGTCACGAAAAGGTGGCGCAAATAGCGGCGAGAATACCGCCGGCAGACCTCGCAGGTGCACGCGGGGTCAAGCGGATTTTCGTCCCTCGCGTAACGGGCATTTTTGAGGATAACCTTGCCCTGCGAAGTGAAGGCGCAGGCGTTGCGGGCGTTGCGCGTGGGCATGACGCAATCAAACATGTCAACGCCGCGGGCCACTCCCTCCAGCAAATCCTCCGGCGTGCCTACTCCCATCAGATATCGAGGCCGGTCGCGCGGCAGCAGCTCCGCGGTGAATTGCGATGTCTCGTACATCTCCGACTTGGGTTCGCCCACCGCCAGCCCCCCAATCGCGTAGCCCTCAAAATCCAGCTCCAGCAGCGCCTCCGCACTCTGGCGTCGCAGTTCCTTGTCCGTTCCACCCTGGACAATGCCGAAGAGCGTGGATTCAGGGTTGGGGCAATGTTTTGAATCGCGCTGGTCAACCGCCTCCTTCGCCCGCTTTGCCCAGCGCGTGGTGAGTTGCACGGAGCGCTCCAGGGTTTCGCGGCTGGCCGGGTATTCGATGCATTCGTCAAGGCACATCATGATGTCCGAGCCCAGCGCCAATTGAATCTCTACGGCGCGCTCGGGCGAAAGAAAATGCGACGAGCCGTCGAGGTGCGAGCGGAACCGCACTCCGTCCTCGGTCACGCGCCCCAGTGACTTCAGGCTCATCACCTGAAATCCGCCGCTGTCGGTAAGGATGGGATGCGGCCACGACATGAAGCGGTGCAGGCCGCCCGCTTCGCGAATCAACTCATGTCCGGGACGAAGATAAAGGTGGTAGGTGTTGCCCAGCAGGATTTGCACGCCCAGGGCTTCAAGCTGGCCCTGCGTCATGCCCTTCACCGTGCCGCCGGTGCCTACCGGCATGAATACAGGCGTTTCGATGGCTCCGTGGGGCGTGTGCAGCAATCCGGCGCGCGCACGCGTGAGCTTGTCTTCGGCAAGGATTTCAAACTTGATCGGCATGCGACGGGTCAGAAGATAGCCGCAAGCGCGACTTTACCGATTATCCAGATCGCCCAAGCCCCCACGAAGCAGAGCGTAACGGGCATGGTTTTCACCTTGCCGCCCGTCGCTGTGCTCATCCCCAAGCCCAACAGGATGACCATCCAGATGATTACGATATCCACGGACCCGGCAAGAGCAAACAGGGGCTTGGCGACTTCTTTGTAATTCAGGAAGAAGGCGAGGTTTAGAGGAATGGGATTCTGCGGGTCCAGATTGTCCGTGCCTCCAAATAGAATCACCACGAACCCCAGCGCATACCCCAGAAGGGCGGGAAGCTGCGCATAGCTCGCCACGGAAAAGAGCGTTTTGAATTTTGCCTGCCCACCGAGAATAACATTCACAATCATCAATCCCACGGCCGCAACGATGAGCAGAAAGAGGAAGGTTATAATGACGATGCTGATGTCGGTGATCACGAGTTGTCGCGTCAGGTGACTGGCGCTGTCCTGAATCGC
>JASHTO010000261.1 GCA_030040515.1 Terriglobia bacterium | reverse complement strand
TCGTCTCCGCCGTAACGGCCCAGAGAGTCATAAGTCCTCATGGCGTCCCGAATGCGGCGGGCCGCCTCGCGCAAAACGGTATCACCCGTTGGGTGGCCATAGGTATCGTTGATCGTTTTAAACCGATCCACATCGGCCATAGCGACAGCAATGGGCCCTTGGGAACGCGCAGCGCGTGCCACCTCCTTGCGCAGGATGGCGAGGATAGTCCCATGATTCCAAATTTCGGTGAGGGGATCGCGGCTCGCCTGGTCGCGCAAAGACTCACGCGCCCGAAGGAGTTGCTCCTGAAGCTCCACGATGCGCCCGCCAGCCCGGAGGCGTGCGCGAAACTCAAAGGGATCGAAAGGCTTGATGATATAATCGTCGGCACCCGCTTCAAATCCTTCCACAATATCCTCTTTCTTTCCCCGCGCTGTTACGATAATGACGTAAGTGTAGGGTCGGTCCTTGCGCTGCCGGATTTTTCGACAGATATCGATGTCATCTTTGCATGGCGTCATCCAATCCAGAATTGCCAGGCGAGGCGCGTCCTTCGCTTGCAGGATTGCCCAACTTTCTTCCGCGCCCTTCGCCACCACAACTTCGTAGCCCCATTTCACCAGAAACACTTCAAGCATGCGGCGGGAGATGGCATCATCTTCAGCGAGCAGAACCTTCACGGTGTCACCTCTTTCTCCCCTCGCTGTTCGATGAACTGGCCTGTGGCAGCCTGGGCGGAAGACGGCAAAAGCCCATCGATGGTCTCAAACAGCTCTTGCGCCCGAACGGGCTTGGATATATAGCCGTTTAACCCTAAGGCCAGCAGGCGCTCGCGATCCCCCGACATTGCTTGAGCCGTCAGAGCAATAATGGGGATTCGGGAAGTGGAACAATCCTCCTTTGCGCGGATGTGAGAGACGCATTCCACTCCGTCCATCTCCGGCATTAGCATGTCCATGAGAATCAAGTCGAAGGTGGGTCCAGAGGCTTTTTCCAGGGCCTCCAGGGCCTTCTTTCCGTTGGCCACCACGGTAACGGAGTGCCCCCGCTTCTCGAGCATGCGCATGACCAGGGCTTGATTGACGGGATTGTCTTCCGCCACAAGAATGTGTAATCGCCGGTGCTCTTCACGGAGGGAATGCCGGGTGAGCAGGGGAGGAGAAGACGGATCCGCCGGTACCCCCAGAGCCAAAAGGATCGCTTCCAGCAGTTCGGACTGTTTAACCGGCTTGAGCAGATATGCCGCAATCCCCAACTGACGGCAGCGCGCCGCATCGCCGGCTCGTCCGGCCGAGGTGAGCATGAGGATTATGGCGCCCGCAAGTTCGGGGTCGTGCCGGATACGTTCGGCGACACCGAAGCCGTCAAGGTCCTGCATCTGGGAGTCCAGGAGAATGACTGAGTACGGTCTGCCCGCCTTCTTGCTTTCCTCCAACAGCTTCAGCGCGCGATGCCCCCCTTCGGCCTCGGCTGGCGACATCTTCCACCGTTTGAGCACCTCCACCAGAATCTGGCGGTTGGTGGAGTTGTCATCCACCACCAGGGCAGGAAGATTCCGCAGGCGCTCGAAGTCAGCCCAGCGCGCGATTCCCGCTTTACGGCCCAAGCCAAACTGCGCTGTGAAATGGAAGGTGCTCCCTTTGCCGACTGTACTTTCAACCCAGATTCGCCCCTTCATCAGGTCTACCAGATTGGAGGTGATCGCCAACCCCAGCCCCGTGCCCCCGTATCGGCGGGTTGTGGAGGGATCGGCCTGCTCGAATGCGCCAAAGATAATTCCTTGTGTTTCTGGTGGTATGCCGATTCCCGTGTCACGGACGACGAAGTGGAGCATCACCGCGTCCTCCGGCTGAGGCTTCGTGGGGGATGTTCGCTTCTGGTCCGCTTCGCTTCCTCCTGGTCCGAGCTCTGTCGACATTGGCAGGCGGCGGGATGCAGAGTTGATGCCCTTCCCCTCATTCACAATCTCAACCCTTACCTCCACCTCCCCTTGCTCTGTAAATTTGATGGCGTTCCCAACCAGATTAAGAATAATTTGGCGGAGTCTTCCCGGATCGCCAATCACAAAGTCAGGAAGGTCCGGAGATAGTGAACAAGCCACCTCCAGCCCCTTTTGATGGGCGCGGTGTGCGAGGGATTTTAGTGCGTCCACAAGGCTCTCCGGCAGATTGAACTCAATCGCGTCCAACGCCAACTTGTGAGCTTCAATTTTGGAGAAGTCGAGGATGTCATTGACCAATGTGAGTAACGATTCGGTGGAGAATTTCAGCATACCCAAGTATTCCGATTGCTCTGCGGAAAGGGTGGTATCCCGCAGAAGTTCGCTCATGCCGAGAATTCCATTTAAAGGCGTGCGAATTTCATGGCTCATGTTGGCCAGGAACTCACTTTTCGCGCGGCTGGCAGCCTCGGCTCGTACCTTGGCGTCTGCCAGTTCCTCGAATGCCTGCGTCAGCTCTATCGTGTTCTTCTCTTGCTTGTCCCTTGCCGCCTCCAAATCGGCGGCGTATCTCTTTAAATCCTCCTCGACGCGCTTTCGTTCGGTGATGTCGTTCATGACGCCCAGGTAGGCAATAGCTTTTCCCTGAGTGTCAAACATGGGGGCCGTGGAAAGCTGAAAGTCCACCCATGTCCCGTCCTTGCGCTTACGCCGCAGCTCCACATTCTCGAGCGACTGGCCCTCCATCAATCGCTTCAAAATGGCCTGGTGGTTCTCCTTTTCCTCCTGAGAGACATAGGGAAGGGGCTTTCCGAGCACTTCCGCGGCGCTCCAGCCGAACATTTTTTCCGCTGCGGGGCTGAACATCACCACGTTATCCTCGCGGTCCAGGGCTGTCAGGGCCACGGGAGAGGCGCGGACCACCGCCTTCACCATTTCGTCCGCTTGATGCAAGGTCTCATCCGCCAGCTTGCGGTGAAGCGCCGCGCCCAGCGTTCTGGCAGCGGCACGCAAGGCTTCCGTTTCCACGCCCGACCATTGGCGCGCTCCGTGACAGTCGCTAAACCCGATGAAACCCCACCACACTTCGCCCACAAAAATCGGAACATCAATAAACGACTTGATCCCTTGCTCTTCCAGGTGGCGTCGGATCAATTCCGGCAATTGAGCGGTCACACCCTGGCCCACTTTCCCATGGCTGAGTTCCTCTCTCCACGCCGCCATGCGGTTCCTCTCCCAGGAAAATTGCTGCAATCCGGGATTTTCAATCGGCGGTGGAATACCGGGAACTGCCCACTCGTAGCGTTGGCTCGATACCCGTTCGCCCATCGGGCCATAATGGTTCTCGAAAATAGAGGCGCGACTTACTGACACCGCTTGTCCCAAACGCTCCAAGACCGACTGAATGTTTTCTTCCCAATCCCCTCCGGAAAGGAGCTTTTCCGCGGCAAAACTCACCGCTTCCAGGATGGCGTTGCGGCGCCGCAGAGCCTCCGCCGTTTCCATTTGCTCGGTCACATCCCGGTGAATGCTCAGAACCGCGGTTTTGCCCGC
>JASHTO010000260.1 GCA_030040515.1 Terriglobia bacterium | reverse complement strand
GTCTCGATCAAGACTGAGAGATTCCGTATAGTACCTAAAGCCACGGCGGGGTACGATGGCGGGAGCGCTCAGCTTACCGTAGGCCCCGAATGCCGGGGCTCACCTCTTTAAAGCTCCGGACTTCAAAGCGAGGAGCTTACCATGCAAAAAGCCGACCTGCTTCACGCCCTGGTGGAGCACTACGACATCAAGGCCGTCAACGTTGTCCCCATCATTGAGATGATGGAGAAAACCGCATTCCAGGCGCGCAACCTGGCGCGCGGCGCAAAGATTGTGGACGAAATGATTTGCGACAAGGAATGCGGAATCATTCTCACCCTTGCCGGCAGCCTGATTTCCGCGGGCCAGAAGGCCATCATTGTGGACATGATTCGCTCGCGAATGGTGGACGTCATTGTTTCCACCGGCGCCAACATTGTGGATCAGGATTTCTTCGAAGCCCTGGGCTTCCGCCATTATCAGGGAACGCCGTTCAGCTCCGACGACAAGCTGCGCGAGCTGCACATCGACCGGATCTACGACACCTACATCGATGAAGATGAACTACGCGTGTGCGACGAAACCATTCATCGCATCGCCGAGTCGCTTGAGCCGCGCCCCTACTCCGGCCGCGAATTCATTCAGGAGATGGGTAAGTATCTCGAGAAGAATCATCCCCACGCGGAGAGCATTGTGCTGGAAGCGTACCGAAACGGCGTGCCCATCTTCGCACCGGCCTTCTCCGATTGTTCTGCGGGATTCGGATTGGTCTTCCACCAAGTCGAGCGCCAGCAGGCGCGTGGGAGCTATGTTTCCATCGATTCCGTCGCCGATTTCCGCGAGCTCACGCAGATTAAAGTTGAGTCGGGAGTCACCGGGCTGATCATGCTGGGCGGCGGCGTGCCTAAGAATTTCGTTCAGGACATCGTGGTGTCGGCAGAATTCCTCGGCTACGACGTGGAGATGCATCGCTACGCCGTGCAACTGACCGTCGCCGACGAGCGTGATGGAGCGCTCTCCGGCTCAACGCTGAGGGAAGCCAACTCCTGGGGCAAGGTTGATTTGGCCAAGGAGCAGATGGTTTATGGAGAAGCGACCGTAGCCTTCCCGCTGATCGCCGGCTACGCCTACCACAAAGGCAACTGGCGAAACCGCGCCGCGCGAAACTTCGCCAAAATCTTTTCCCAACCCTCAATACTGGAGGCCGAGGGTTACACCAAGGCGGTCGCGGGGTAAATCCAAACACATTCTGCGCCGACAAGTCGCTTTGAAGGTAACTCTCTCCTCTCGGAGGATGCTTGCGGGATGGCCATTGTTCACCAATCCGGCCTTCACGCGCTTTCCCGCAAGCGCTCTTTGCCTTCCTTCGCAACCATGTGGGGGTTAACCATTCCCTAGCACCGGAACACTTACCGATTGGACGGCGCGCGCATCGTCGCTCAGCAGGAAGTGGATTACCCGCGCGACGTCTTCGGTGGAAACCCACTTGGAGAAGTCGGCAGAGGGCATGGCGTGGCGGTTGGCCCGCGTGTCCATCGTTCCAGGCAGAACGCAGTGCGCGTGGATATCGTAATCACGAAGTTCTTTGGCGAGAATCTCGGTAAGTTGGCGGACCGCCCCCTTGGACACAGCGTATGCAGCCATACCTGCCCCGCCGCCGTTTAGAATCGCTCCGCTCGATATGGTAATGATTCGGCCGAAATTCTGCTTGATCATCAAGGGAACAACAGCATGTGCGGCAAGATAAACCGTGCGCAGATTCAGGCTGAACATGCTGTCCCAGCTTTCTTCCGAGGTTTCGTGGATTTTACCCGCTGCGAATCCGCCCGCAATGCAGATCAGGAAATCGATGCGGCCCCAGCGCGCGATGACGTCCGCGATAAAACGGCCGACATCGGCCGACTTGGCGAAATCGGCTCTTGCACCCCAAAGCCGCTTGCGGGCAGCATCGGCCTGTTTCTCAAGTGCCGCCCATTCCTCATCCACGATATAAGGCACGGCCACGCGTGCCCCGCTGCCGGCAAGGTCGAGCGCCACGGCACTGCCCAAGGCGCCCGTGCCACCCGTTACAATTGCCACTCGATCTTGAAAGTCCATAGTGAAGAACCCACCTCGGCGGACTACTGCACGAACGGAATCATAGCAGAGGAGGGCTTGCGGCGCGGAGTGAATACAGCCAACAAAATTTGAGCCCACTTCCTTTGGAAGAAAGTTGCAAGCAATTGCGATTAGCACTGATTTATACCGATTTGACCAATACCTTTTTGACTTATCATGCTTGTGGGAATACCATGGCGAGTAGAGGGGTCCCACTTGAGCATGTTGGGCAAGACGCTGGATCATTACGAAATTGGAGACAGCCTGGGGCAAGGCGGTTCGGGAGTCGTCTACCGCGGGCGCGACCTGCGCCTGGAACGGCAGGTGGCGATCAAAGTCCTAGCGAACGACTTGCGCGACGACGAGCTGGCCTGGGGCCGGCTGCTGCGTGAGGCTCGCCTGGCGTCGCAGTTGAATCACCCTCACATTGCGGCCGTCTACGATCTGGGTGAAGAGGACGGCCAAGCCTACATCGTGATGGAGTACGTTGAGGGGCTGCCGCTCGCCGACCTCATCTCCGACGGAGGCATGCCTTCCGAGCAAGTCGGGCGCTACGCCGTTCAGATTTCCGATGCGCTGGCTTACGCGCACCAGCAGGGCGTGATTCACGGCGATCTGAAGGGGTCGAACATCATCGTTACTCCAGAGGGCAACGTCAAACTGCTGGACTTTGGCCTGGGCCGGCGCATCGCCCGTAATGGCATGGAGGAAATTACCAGCTCGCGCTTGCCATTGGCGGAGATCGGCGCAACTGGAGGAACGTTGCCCTACTTGGCCCCGGAAGTCCTTCGCGGTGGTCCAACCAACATTCAAAGCGATGTCTGGGCAGTGGGCGTGCTGCTGTATCAAATGGCCACTGGAGAACTTCCCTTCCGCGGCGACACTTCCTTTGACCTAAGCCTCGAAATTATGGTGGGCACGCCGGAGAAATTGGACAAAATTTCCGAGCCGCTGTGCACTACGCTCAGACACTGCCTGGAGAAGGACCCTCCACATCGGTTTGCCTGCCTTGAGGAAGTGGCCTCGGCGCTGAAGGAAACCACATCGAGTGACCATCCCGCCGCTCCTGCCGATGCGAATGCGGCTGCCGGCGCGCCACCGGCTTCGCGCGCTCCGCATCGCACGCGCCAATGGTGGTGGGCAGGGGCAGCAACAACCCTGCTCGCCATCGCACTGGCGGGCATGTACACCCGGCACGCGTGGGAAGTGCGGCACGCCGCTGCTCAACCGGTCGAACCGGCGAAAGTCATAAATTCCTTCGCCTTGGGAAATCCCCAGGTGAAAGTCTGGGTCAACACTCGCTCCGGAACCTACCATTGCCCCGGCTCAAGATGGTACGGAAAGACCGCGGAGGGCGAATACATGACTCAAAAGGTGGCGCAGGACAAGGGATATCACGCGGTCGCAAGCCGCGTGTGCATGTGATGGTGAAGGAAACACCGCACCGCGGCCAGACCTGGCTTATTCAAAATAAATTCTGATGAATTGGGTTAGCCAAAACCTAATCACCCACTGCCGAATCTGTGGAGGCAGCCGGTTGAGTCTGATTGGCTGTAATAACAAAACTCTGGTCAGTGTAATAGTACATGCTGCCCGTCTGCCCGTAAGTCGAGGGATTGGCCAGCAAAGTGTAACCGTTGGTGGTTGCGTTTGCGGCGTCAATCAGGGTCGGTGTATAGAAAAAGCTGTAACCGCTTTTATATCCTCCGGCGAGAACTTCATCGACCAAGCCGGCTGCGGTGGAGGTGGTCTGCTGACCGGTAGGCGGCGGAGCCAGCATCGAGAGCGAGCTTGAAAACCCCCCCGGATAGGTGGTGGAGTAAGTTACTTCCGCGGTGGATATGACGCGTAAACTCTCGATGGCGGAAGCTTGATTTGCTGCGATCCGACTGCGCATGAAATTGGGAATGGCAATCGCGGCGATAATGAGGATGATCGCGACAACAATCAATAGCTCAATGAGCGAGAACCCTTGCTGGTCGTGACGCATGCCTGTATTCCTCCCCCGCTGACTTAATATCAATGAATGCAACAAACAAGGGGCTTAACTTGCCCTCTCAAACTTAAGAGCACGTCAGATACCAACTTCCTACCCTAAATTGAGGGCTGATCTATTGAAAATAGAGAGCTTCAACAATCCAACCTTGCGCATGGTACCACAGGCGGACGCAGGCGGGGAAGTGGTATTGACAAAAAATGTCCAAGCCCCGACCTTTTTTCATTCGTCCAAGTCCAGCAAATCCGGCACTTTTTTACGTAGCCAAGCCTCCTAATCTTAATGTAGCCCCCCGCGTCGTGATCGTTTGACCGTCACGCTTCCGTCGGAATTCTAGCTTGAGCTCAATCCCACCTCGGCACCCCGCCGCTCGGCGGAAACGTACGCGCTGTAGAGCACCGCAATCGTGTCGCGCGCCAGTTCCCCACTCGAAAGCGGCGGGCGGTTGGCCGCCATGCTCGTCATGAAATCCTGAAACTCCTGCGGGTAGCCGTGCTGCCAGTCTTCGTCCGGCGCAGGATTGCTCCAACCTTGTTTGGTACCGATCTTTTCGGTCACATAAACGTCTTTCAGAAAATCCTCGCGCGGGTTGTAGGTTTCCAGCGCGTCGACCGGATTCAAATTGCACCGCGTGCGATGGTTGTTGGCAAAAACTTCCAGCCAGTTGTGCACGCCGCCCATCACCAACTCGGTGGAAAACACGTCCGCCACCGTGCCATCGTCAAATGTAACGTGCACCTGCCCGTAGTCCTCGATGTCGTCGTAGGTGGTTCGCAGGAAGCCCGTATCGCGAAAGTTCTTGAGGCGGGTGATTTCGTGCGTGCGAGCGGAAACCGTGGCCGGCCGGATGGCCTTGCCGCCGCTTGCCTCACCCTCCACGCGCTTCAGGTAGAGAATCGCCGAAAGCGGATGGCATCCCTTGCCCACCAGCGACCCACCGCCGGAGAATTTCCAGATGCCGTAGTAGGGTGAATGCGATCCGCTGTGCGACTCGTCGCCAATAATCCATAGAATCTGCGCGCCGCTCTTTTTCACAATCTCCGCTTCCTTGGTAATGGCGGGCGCGTAGACCCAGTTTTCGGCGTAGCCAAGCTGCGTTCCGGCCGCGCGCGCCGCGGCCAGAATGCGGTCGCAGCTTGCCAGGGCCTCGCGCAGCATCACTTCCTTGCTGAACGTGTTGCCGCGAAAATCCTCCGTGCCCGGACCGTAATAACCGGTGAAGGGTTTTTCGATGATCACGTGTTTGCCGCGCTGGAAGGCCGCGACGGCCAGCGGTTCGTGCGTCGAGCCGGGCGTGCAGAGGTCGATGACGTCCACGGCGTCGCACAAAGCCTCAAAGGTGTCATACGCCTTGATGCCGCGCGTCAGCGCAAACGCTTCCCGCGACTCCGCCGACTTCGCAGTGACGCCCACGATTTCCACCGGAACGCCGTAAACGCGCCGTATACCCGTCCAATGAAACTTCGCGGCAAACTTCGCGCCCACCAACCCGACTCTAAGAGTTTTTGCCATTCTGGTCCTCAATGCGGCGCGGGTCTTCGCTGCCGCGATTAAAATTAAGTTCGTTCTTTTGGAATGAGGCAAGATTTTATCACTTCAGCCGTGGCACGGCTATCCTGGCCGTGTCATGGCACAGCCAAGGGTGGCTGTGTCACGAAATTCGTAACGTTGAACAGCGTCCGGCACTGCAAATTCAGAAGTGAGTACTTTCGAAATGATTTGGCGGATGCCGAACAGCACACAAGGGCCTAAATCTGAAGGGCTCCGAGGCCAGTCACGTGAATTCCACAGCATAGGACGACTTCTTCACAGATTATTTGGCTTCTTGCACAGGGATATCCACAGGCAGGCAAGTTCCCGCTGGTAATTGATCCCAAATCAATTTACGTTAGTATTCGGTTTTTTATCGCCCCAAGATGTAGGGATAGAATTTAGACGACAGTACAACATCCTGTGGTTTGCCCGGACGAAGGCCATTTGCTGCAAATGGATTTAAGCTGGCGCTGGGCGAGGAGCAAATTGGATGGCAGAGAAAGAAGAGCTTGCGGACATGATGTCCGAGGAAGCCTCACGAGGACGCCGTCATCAAAAGAAGGCCGTCACATTGGCGCGCAAGCGCATGATTCGGAAAATGGCGGAACTACTTGCTGACCGCAACTGCGAGAAGAAAACTTTTCTGGCGGTCATTCGTGAGTACGGGATCGAAGAGCGCTCGGCCGAATTTCTTCAACTCTGCGAGCTATGGGACGCTCGGCACGGGTGAGGCGGCGGGCTACGCGCTCCGCGTTCTTGATGCGCTGGTCCTGCTCATCCGGTGGCATCGTGACGAGGTGCTGCGAAACAATCTGAGTGAACCGGTCCGAGAATTCCTTCGCACTTGTCCGTCGGGTTTTCTTTCGCATATTGAAACCACCGCGTTCTTTCTTAGCTATCCTACCACATCCTTTATGCTCCTCGCAGACTGCTTCGTGGTGTAACCCAGCAGGGCTACTCTGTACGCAGCGCGTCAATCGGTGAAATGGACGCGGCGCGGCGGGCGGGGATAATTGCGGCGAAGAAGGCGCTGATGGCGAGGGCGCTTGCCGCGAGCGTGAGCGCAAACGGATCCCAGCTCGAAACTCCGTAGAGTTGCGCGGAAATCAGTCTCCCGGCCCCGACGGCGAGCGGCAGGCCCAGAACCAGTCCCATCATCACACGCTGGAAGGCCCCGCGGAGCACCATCTGGACAACTCTTGACTGATTGGCTCCCAGCGCCATGCGAATGCCAATCTCATTGGTGCGCTGCGCAACGGTGTAGGCGGTTACTCCGTACAGTCCCACCGCGGCCAGCAGCAACGCGA
>JASHTO010000259.1 GCA_030040515.1 Terriglobia bacterium | reverse complement strand
CGCTTTCAGGTGATCGCAGACAGCGAAATGCGCGTGTCTGCGCCAGCCGGTGTTGAAATAATACTCCGAACCTTTACCTCTTCTCTTGACTTGTGCCGCTAATTTCCGCTAATCTCTGCCCATTTCTTTCAAGCAATTTCAGGAGGGCAATATGGCTAGGCAGGCTTTCGTCCATTCTCCCCGGCCCAATCGCAAATCCATTTGGAATCCGGCGCAGTTTGGAGCCTTGCGTTGGGTGGCGGGAATTGCCCTTTTGCTGACACTCCTTGCGGGCTCGTCGGTGTTTGCCCAACAGCCACTCTCTCCCGCGACGCTTTCCTTTGGCAGCCAGGCGCTCAACCAGTCGAGCGCCGTTATGCGCGCGACTTTCACGAACACGGAAAACAGATCGCTGACGATTCGGAGCATCGCCATCGGCGGCGACGCTGAATCGGACTTTGCGCTGAGTGAAAATTGCCCGAAAAGCCCGGCCGAGCTCGAAGCAGGGAAGAGTTGCACGATTGTGGTGACGTTCACGCCCACCGCCGCGGGCCTGCGCACTGGGAAGCTCACCATTGTCGATGATTCACACGCCACTCCGTTCACCATCACCTTGACGGGAACGGGCGCGCCGGCTCCTTACGTTGCCATCGCGGGTGGGACACTCCCGGCAACACCGGTAACTTTCAATCAAGGAAGCCCGGACAACGCCTCGGGAGTAACGAATACCAGTGAGAAAATGGCGCGCCGGCCGGTCAGACCCGGAGTGAGCACCGGCAGCGGTCTTCTGCCCGTCACTCTGGCCCCGCTGAGCAGCACGGGCACTGCCATTGGTCTGGTGTCGATTGTCGTGTCGCCGGCGAATCCCTCGATTAGCGCGGGCGGCACGCAGCAGTTCACCGCCACGGGTGTGTACAGCGACGGCGCTTCGGTGAATTTGACATCCTCGGTGGGTTGGGGTTCGTCCGCGCCCGGCGTGGCGACGATTAACGGAGCAGGTCTGGCGACGGGTGTGATTGCCGGCAGTACGGTGATCACCGCCACCTACGCTTCCGTCAGCAGCCCGCCGGTTGCGAAGGCGGATAGCGTCACGGTCGGCGCGCCGCCCATTGTCGTTACCTCGCCCAGCGCCCTGAGCGGCTCCACCACGCTCACGGTCACCGGCCCGGCCGTGGGCTTCTCTTTGACCGGCAGCCTGAACACGGCGCGCTACCAAGATACCGCAACGCTTCTTGACAACGGGCTGGTGCTCATTGCAGGCGGTTGCGCCTATAACTGCACCAGTTACTCCGCCAGTGCAGAGTTGTATGATCCCGCGACAGGAACCTTTACCCCCACCGGCAGCCTGAACACCGCGCGTGCCGCCGATACCGCGACGCTGTTGAATAACGGCTTGGTGTTGATCGCGGGAGGCATTGGGTCCGGCGGTTTCATAGCGAGCGCGGAGCTTTACAATCCTGTCTCCGGGACTTTCACGATGACCGGCAGCCTGAATACCGCGCGCCAGTCCTCGACGGCGACGTTGCTGCCCAGCGGCCTGGTGCTGATCGCGGGGGGTAGTGGTCCAAGCGGTGTCTTGGCCAGCGCCGAGCTGTACAACCCTGTCAGTGGGACGTTCACCGCGACGGGCTCGCTGGAAGTCGCACGCCTCAATCATACTGCCACCCTTTTGGACAACGGCTTGGTGCTGATCGCGGGAGGCATTGCGTCCGGCGGTCCCTCGACCAGCGCCGAACTCTACGATCCTGCCAGCGGGACCTTCGCTGCGACCGGCATCCTGGGCACCGCACGCTACGCCCACACCGCAACGCTCCTGTCCAACGGCATGGTATTGATTGCGGGCGGCGCATACGACTCCAGCCACGACGTCACTACCAGCGCGGAGCTCTACAATCCCGCCACCGGAACCTTTGCTTCTACCGGCAGCATGAGTGCCGCGCGCTACTTTCACACCGCGACACCGCTAACCAGCGGCTGGGTGCTGATTGCCGGGGGCGGCGGTGAATCCGGCTCTTCGTTGACCGAAGCGGAGCTCTACAATCCCGCCACCGGAACCTTTGCTCCTACCGCCAGCCTGAACGCCCCGCGCGCTCAGCACACCGCGACGCTGCTCCCGAACGGCACGGTGTTGGTCGCGGCAGGCCAGAGCGATGGCGCGACTCCCGTCAGCACCGCGGAGCTGTACGAACCGGCCACGCTGACGCCGGCCAATCTCCTTTCCATCTCCCTGGCTCCCGGCAACCCTTCCTTGCCTTTGCACACGTCATTGGGATTCGTGGCCAACGGCACGTTTGCGGGCGGCGTGACCGAGCCACTGGCCTCGGTAACCTGGAGTTCCTCTGACCCGGGCGTCATCAGCGTGAGCAGTGACGCCAGCAACGCCGGGACGGCCTATGCCGCAACGGGAGGCTCAGCGACCATCAGCGCCTGCGCGGGGGCCATTTGCGGGTCCACCCTGGCCACGGTTACGCCGCAACTGGTCTCTATTACCGTAACTCCGTCCAGCGGCGCCATCGCGCCCGGAGCCACGGCGCAATTCTCCGCCGTCGGCAACATGGATACGGGGAACAGCCTGGATCTGACCTCCTCCGTGAACTGGGGTTCCTCGACGCCCGGTGTGGCCACCATCGCTTCAGGGGGATTGGCGACCGCCGTGGCCGCAGGATACACGACCATTACCGCGACCCTGGGCTCCGTGCAGGGCACGGCAACCCTGGAGGTTGCGCCGGTTGACGTCCCGGTTTCAACCGCGAGCCTGAACACTCCTCGCGCTTTGGGTACCGCCACGGTGACGGTCGGCAATCCAGTCCTGTTCGCGGGCGGACTCAATTCCGCCGGGGCGGTGGCGAGCGCGGAGCTTTACTTCGCCGGAACCTTCAGTTACACCTCCGGCGGCCTCAACACGGCCCGCTATGGCCACACGGCGACACTGCTGAACAGCGGACAGGTGCTGGTGGTGGGCGGCTATAACAACACCTTCAACGAGTACCTGGACAGCGCGGAACTCTTCACCGCGACGGCCGGCACGTTTGCTTACACCACCGGCGGCCTGAATACCCCGCGTTACGGCCACACGGCCACGCTGCTGAATAACGGCATGGTGCTGATTGCCGGAGGCTTTAACCAAAGCGGATACCTTGCGAGCGC
>JASHTO010000024.1 GCA_030040515.1 Terriglobia bacterium | reverse complement strand
GTGGATGAAATCCTGGAGCCCTATGCCGGGGCCGTCCTGGCAAAGATTATCGTGCTGGTGGCATTGATCCTATTCATCCAACGGCGGCCGCAAGGCATATTCCCTCCCACCGGTCGCGCCGCGGAGAACCAATGACCATAAAGCGCCGCTACACGCTGTGGATCAGCGCACGGAGGGATCCCGGGAGCCGATGGTTCCTGGGTGGCCTTGTCCTGGTCAGCGTTGGCGTGCCCATTCTCAATCTGGCTGTGCCCACTGCGTCGCCGCTTCACCTTACCTCTTACGGTCTAACCCTGATCGGAAAGTATCTCTGTTACGCCTTGCTGGCGCTCGCTGTGGACCTGATCTGGGGATACTGCGGTATTTTGAGTCTCGGGCACGCGGCGTTTTTTGCGCTCGGCGGTTACGCCATGGGCATGTATCTGATGCGTGAGATTGGACCACGGGGAGTCTACGGCAACCCTATCCTGCCTGACTTCATGGTATTCCTGAACTGGCAAAAGCTGCCCTGGTTTTGGTACGGGTTTAACCACTTCGGGTTCGCCCTCCTCATGATTTTGCTTGTGCCCGGATTGCTGGGACTCGCCTTCGGGTGGTTTGCCTTCCGTTCCCGGGTGACGGGCGTATATTTCGCCATCATCACACAGGCGCTCACTTGGGCCTTGATGCTCGCGTTCTTCCGCAACGACACGGGATTTGGAGGCAACAACGGATTCACCGATTTCAAGGACATCCTGGGTTTCAATCTGCTTTCGGATCGAGTGCACGTTGTCTTGCTCGTGATCACCGCAATCATGCTGGGAGTAAGCTATCTCGCATGCCGGAAGATCGTCGCGTCGCGGGCCGGCCGCGTGATCCGCGCCATCCGCGATTCGGAAACCCGCACCCGCTTCCTTGGTTATCGCGTGGAATCCTTTAAGCTTTGGGTGTTCGTGTTTTCTACCGTTCTTTGCGGCATTGCGGGAGCGCTCTATGTCCCGCAAATCGGCATCATCAACCCAAGTGAGTTTTCGCCACTCAATTCGATCGAAGTTGTTATCTGGGTGGCAGTCGGCGGGCGCGGAACACTTTACGGTGCCGTGGCGGGAGCGATCCTCGTGAACTACGCCAAGACGATTTTCACCACGAGCTTTCCCAGCGCCTGGTACTACGCTCTCGGTACGCTGTTCGTCCTGGTAACAACGTTTCTGCCGCGGGGAATCATCGGCCTCATTCCGAACAGGGCAAGGGTTCGCGGAGATTCAAACCGGCAAGGTGCAAGCGAATAGTATGGGTGATGCCGGCCACATCCTCGACATTCATCAGCTAACAGTCAGCTTCGACGGCTTCAAAGCGCTCAACGGCCTGACGCTGTTCATTGAGCCCGGGGAACTTCGCTGCGTCATCGGGCCGAACGGTGCGGGTAAGACAACCATGATGGACGTCATCACGGGCAAAACTCGCCCGGAATCAGGGACGGTGACGTTTGCGTCAAAGGTGAATCTTCTTGAGCTCTCCGAACCCGAGATCGCACAGGGCGGGATTGGAAGGAAATTCCAAAAGCCGACCGTGTTCGAGCAGTTGACGGTGCGCGAGAATCTCGAACTGGCATTGGCAGGCCACAAGTCTTTCCTGGCGACCCTCCTCGCTCGTATGACGGCGGCGCAGGAAGATAAACTTTACGATGTCCTTGAGACAATTGGCCTGATAGAGCAGCATAATGACCTGGGAAGTACCCTGTCCCACGGTCAGAAACAATGGCTCGAGATCGGCATGCTGCTCATGCAGGAGCCCAAACTGCTTCTGGTGGACGAACCGGTGGCTGGCATGACTCCACAGGAGAGTGAGCGCACAGCGGAGCTTCTCCAGTCCCTTGCAGGTGAGCACTCCGTCGTGGTGGTCGAGCACGACATGGACTTCATTCGTTCCATCGCCAAACGCGTCACCGTGCTGCATGAAGGATGCGTGCTCGCCGAAGGTGACATGGATCAGGTGCAGAACAATCCGCGCGTCATCGAGGTGTATCTCGGGGTGTAAGGGTGCTAACAGTCAAAGGCCTGAACCAGTTTTACGGTGGCAGCCACACGCTATGGGATGTCGACTTTTCCGTGCCGCCCGGCGCGCTGGTCTGCGTGCTGGGCCGCAACGGGATGGGTAAGACGACTCTGCTCAAGTGCATCATGGGGCTTCTTCCGGCAAGTTCGGGCAGCATTCAATTCGATGGAATCGAATTGCTCAGCCGTCCCGCGCACGACCGGGCGAGAATCGGCATCGGCTACGTTCCCCAGGGCCGCGAAATTTTCCCGCACCTGACCGTGGAGGAAAACCTCAAGATTGGCCTGGGCGTTCGCAAGAACGGCGCCCACTCGATCCCCCAGCGCGTCTTCGACTTATTTCCCGTCCTCAAAAAGATGATGAAACGCCTGGGGGGCGATCTATCCGGTGGGCAACAGCAGCAGCTGGCGATCGGCCGGGCACTGGTTCTGCAGCCAAAACTTTTGATTCTCGACGAGCCCACGGAGGGCATACAGCCCAACATTGTCCACGAAATCGGCGACATTGTTTTAAGGCTGAACAGGGAAGAAGGCTTGACCGTACTTCTCGTCGAGCAGAAGCTTCCGTTCGCCCGCCGCGTGGCGAGCGAGTTTTGCATACTCGCGCGGGGAAGACGAGTCGCCGCCGGAGCAATCGGCGATCTTACGGATGACGTGGTGCGCGCGCACTTAAGCGTGTGATTCCGAGTGCCTGATCTCGACGGTCTTTCGTGGTGGTTTTCATTATATAATGTGCCAGGCTTGAAGTACTCTGCCTGATGAGAACGGCGATTAGCGCGCTGAATTACAGACATCGGACGACGCATGTATCTCACTCCGCGAGAAATCGACAAGCTTTTGGTCTTCACCGCCGCTGAAGTTGCGCGGCGCCGCCGCGCCAGAGGTCTTAAGTTGAACCATCCGGAAGCCGTCGCCCTGATCACCGCTGAACTGCTGGAAGGGATTCGTGATGGCCGGTCAGTGTCAGAACTGATGGATTACGGGTCCACCATCCTGCATCGCGAGGATGTAATGGAGGGCGTGCCTGAGATGCTGGGTGAAGTTCAGGTGGAAGGGACTTTTCCCGACGGCAGCAAACTGGTTACCGTGCATAACCCGATTCGCTGAACGGAAATAATTCACTGATAAGGTTCCAATGATTCCGGGAGAATACAAACTCCACGACGAAGACGTCATCGCAAACGCCGATCGAACCACTGCCTCGATCAGCGTTGCCAACACAGGAGACCGCCCGATTCAAGTGGGTTCGCACTTTCATTTTTTTGAAGTCAACCGGGCGCTCCGCTTCGACCGGCAGGCGGCCTTTGGAATGAGGTTGAACATTCCCGCCGGAGCCGCGGCCCGATTCGAGCCCGGCGATGAAAAAATTGTGAGCCTTGTTGCCATCGGCGGGGCCCGCGCCGTGTATGGTTTGAACGGATTGACGAATGGCGTCGCCGGCGACTCCGCGCTCGACGCGGCAGTCCGTGAGGCCCGGCGACTGGGATTTCAGGACAGCACCTCGTGACTCTGCGAATTCCCCGCAAACAATACGCTGACCTGTACGGCCCCACCACCGGCGACAGGATTCGCCTGGCTGACACGGAGCTGTTTGTCGAGGTCGAGCGTGACCTGACCGTCTACGGCGAGGAAATAAAATTTGGTGGCGGGAAAGTCATTCGTGACGGAATGGGCCAGTCCTCACGCGCGGCCTCTAGCGAAGGCACTCTCGACGTGGTTGTTACCGGCGCGGTTATCATCGAACATTGGGGAATCGTAAAAGCCGACATCGGCATTCGTGGTGGAAGAATAGTCGCGGTCGGGAAAGCCGGAAATCCTGACGTCATGAGCGGCGTTACGTCTGGGATGGTGGTTGGCGCGGGAACGGAGGTGATCGCCGGTGAGGGAAAGATTGTGACGGCCGGCGGCATTGACTCGCACGTTCATTTCATCTGCCCGCAATTAGTGGAGACGGCTCTTGCCGCCGGCATCACCACACTGATTGGTGGGGGAACGGGCCCGGCCACCGGCACCAACGCCACAACCTGCACACCTGGTCCTGCCAATCTCCATCAAATGCTCCTGGCGGCGGATGGCCTGCCCATCAATCTGGGTTTTCTGGGGAAGGGCAACGCGTCGCAGCCTGCTCCGTTGCGCGAGCAG
>JASHTO010000258.1 GCA_030040515.1 Terriglobia bacterium | reverse complement strand
TGGCCCAGGACAAGCGGCCCGGTCATGACGCGGACGCCCCAATACGCAAACAGCACGCCGAGCGCGCCGCCCGCGACGGAGAGAGCAACACTTTCGGTGAGTAGCTGGCGAATGATCCGCAAGCGCCCGCCGCCCACTGCCAGGCGAATGGCCATTTCCTTCTGCCGGGTCGTGGCGCGAGCCAGCAACAGACCCGCCACGTTCGCACAGGCGATCAGCAGCACCAAGCCGACGGCGCACATCAGAATGTAGAGGGGTTGGGCGAAAAATCCGCGCTGCCCGACAAGGCCCTCCTGAACGGGAAGAAGAAGGATTTTCGGGTCGTCGGCTTGCTTCGAGCGAGGCTTTTCCCCGTGCAGCATGGCGTTGCGGAAAGCAAGCGTCGCCGCTGCCTGGGCCTTCTCCCTGGAAACGCCCGGCTTCAGTCGCGCAACGACCACCAGCCACCACTCGTTATAGGTCCAGGTGTCCTTTTCGCTTCCCCACTGGCCATCCAGCTGGGGTTTCATTGAAAGCGTGAGGAAAAGGTCCTGCGATTTGCCGGGGCTCAAGTGCGTAAATCCGGGCTCCGCCACCCCGACAATGGTGAAGGGAACGCTGTTCAGGAGAATGGAGCGGCCGAGGACGGTGGGGCTGCCTGCGAATGCAGCCTGCCAATAGGCGTAACTCAAGACCACGGCCGGAGCCGCCGCAGGAGTGTCGTCATCCGGCGTCAAAATGCGTCCTAATGCCGCCCTCACGCCCAGCGTTGAGAAATAATCACCGGAAACAAGTTCGCCGTCCGCCATTCGCGCCAAGCCGTTCCCGGTCATCACCCATCGACCTGGCCCCGCGAATGCCGTGGCGCTGGAAAACGCATCTTTCTGGGAGCGAATCAATTCAAAGAAGGGATAAGGCAGCGAGCAGCCAGAGGGATTCTTTTTGTCTCCTGGATCGCAGTCACCGAAGGAATTGGTCCCATTTCTCTCAGGCTGCACGTGCGCGGCCCAGCGCAGCACGACCAGACGTGAGGGATCGTCCACTGGAAGCGTCTTCAGCATGACGGCGTCAATCATGCTGAAAATGGCGGTGTTGGCGCCGATGCCGAGCGCCAGTGTCAGGATCGCCACGGTGGTGAAGCCGGGATTGCGCCGAAGCTGGCGGATTCCGTAGTGCAGATCGTGCCAGAAGGTCTCGATCATCGATTCCCAGCCCACCCCGCGGATTGCTTCCTTTACGGCGTCGGTGCTGCCCATCTCCACGCGCGCGGCGCGCAGGGCCTGTTCGCGGGTCATGCCAGAGCGCATTTTCTCCTGCGCCGCGGCGTCAAGGTAAGCGCGCAGTTCCTCGTCCATCTCGCGTTCCGCTTGTCTCTTGCGGAACAGGCTTCGAATCCCGCCGATGCAGTTTCCAAAGAATGACATGAAAATACTTCCTTTGTGGCACGGCCATCCTGGCCGTGCGCATGGGCTGGAAGCCCATGCCACGTCACTCGTTCCTCAACGCCGCCATGGGGTCGATTCTCACCGCCCGGCGGGCAGGAATATAGCAAGCGGCGCATGCGACCAGCAGAAGCAGCAAAGAAACCGCCGCGAAGGTCAGCGGGTCGCCCGGGCCGACTCCATAAAGCAAGTCCGTCAAGCTGGGCAACAGGCGGGTGAGAATCATCGCCCCCGCTCCTCCCACTGCGACGCCGATTAATGCCAGCCGCAAGCCGTGACCGGTCACCAGCCAAAGAATCTCGCGACTCTGCGCTCCCAGCGCCATGCGAATCCCGATTTCGTGCACGCGCTGCGTCAGCGAAAAGGAAATTACGCCGTAGATCCCCACTGATGCCAACAGCAATGCCAGGCCTGCGAACGCTCCCAGCAGGATCATGGGGAATTTCTGCGGTGCCATCGAGTGCGAAATAATCTCCTGCATGGTTTGGACGTCGTAGACCGGCTGGTCGCGATCGACGCCGTAGACCACGGCTTTGATCGCCGGCATCACGGTTGCGGCGTCGAGCGGGGTGCGTATGATGATCGACGTGTCGGGAAAATTCAGCGGCACCCACTTGTCCGGATCCTGGTACAGAGGATAGTAGGTCTGCGCCTGGGTTGGGCTTTGGTCCGCCATGCCAAAGTTTTTCACATGCCCCACCACGCCGATGATCCGGCAGGGGCCAACGAAGGGTTTTTCAAATCCGAACGTCAGCGTCTCGCCGACGGGATTTTTTCCGGCAAAATATGCTTGGGCAAAAACACTGTCGATGGCCACGACGCAGGGCGAATCGATGGAATCCTGAATGTTGTAGAAACGGCCTTGCAGCAGCGGAATTCCCATGGTTCGCAGGTAGTCCGGGCCGGTCAGGAAGGCGAGCGTCCGTGGCGCGGTCTGAATTACCGCGGGCATTTGTGAGTCGCGCCAGAAGGGAATCTGCCCTGTCTGGCCGCTGATGGGAAGCGACATCGCAAAGTCTGCGGCCTCCACACCCGGGATGTTGCGAATTCGCTCGAGCAGTTGCCGGTAGGCCGCACGCGTGGCCGAAGGCGTAGTGGTTAATGACAATGCCACGCCGACCTTAAACGTAATCAGGTGCTGCGGGTCGAAGCCGGGATTTAAGTCCCACAGACGGCGAACCGTGCGCAACAACAGCCCCGCACCCACCAGCAACACCAGCGTCAGGGCTGTCTGAAAGACCACGAGCGCGCTCAGTGTGCGCTGGCGGCCACCGGCCGTGGTTCGCCCGCCTTGCTTTAACGACAGGTGCAATTCGGGGTTTGAGCTCTTCAGTGCCGGGGCCAAGCCGAAGAGAATTCCCACCAGGAGCGCGGCGCCAAGAGTGAAGAGAAGGACCTGGAAGTTCACCGCCACGCCTTGAGGGCGCGACAAATTCTCCGGCGCCGCCGCCAGCACCAGCCTGGTTCCCCCAGCCGCCATTAAAAGGCCCAACCCACCGCCGGCCAGCGAAAGCAAAACGCTTTCCGTGAGTAACTGCCGCACCACGCACGCACGGCTGGCTCCGAGCGAAGTGCGAATGGCAAATTCCCTTGCGCGCGCGGTTGAACGAGCCAGCAGAAGGTTCGCCACATTTGCGCAGGCAATCAGCAGCACAAGCCCCACGGCTCCCATCAGCATCAGAAGCGAGCCGCCCGCGCTGCCTACCACCTCTCGCTTGAGCGGCACTACGGCGGTTCCCAATCCCTGGTTGGCATCTGGATAAACCTGATCCAGGCGATTCTGAATCGCGCTCATCTCCGCCTGGGCTTGTTCCAGGTTTACACCAGGTCCCAGGCGCGCAACGGCAAGCATATTGTCGTGGGCGCCTCGTTCGTTGAGGATCGCGGATTCACCCTGCGCGAGCGGCGTGTAGATATCTGCAACGCCGTCGAAGTGAAAATCCGCCGGCGCGACTCCGACGACAGTGTAATCGCGCCCTCCCAGACTGACGGAGCGGCCGAGCGCCTGCGGGCTCGCCCCGAAGAGGTCGCGCCACAAACGGTCGCTGATGATCGCCACCGGGGCTCCGTCGCGCTGATCTTCCTGCGAGGTGAATTCGCGGCCAAGCGCCAATTTCACACCCAGCGTTTCGAAAAAGCCGGAGGTGATTTCCTTTCCTTCAACGTGCTGCGAAATTCCAGGGCTCGACAGATCACGTCCTTGAAAGAAGAACGCCGCCATCCGCTCAAACGACCGCGCATCGCGGGCCCAATCGCGGTAATTGAGATATGAAATCGAGACGTGCCAGCCATAATGCAGGTTGGATTCCCAAACCACCACCAAGCGATCGGGTTGGGAGTAGGGCAATGGGGCAAGCAGCACGCTGTCCACGACGCTGAAGATCGCCGTGTTGGCGCCGATGCCTAGCGCCAAGGTGATGATCGCCACGGTGGTAAATCCCGGGCTGCGTTTGAGCTGGCGGACTCCGTAACGCAGATCGTGCCAGAGCGTTTCAAGCGTCGATTCCCAGCCGGCGCTGCGAATTTCTTCCTTCACGGTGTCGGTGCTGCCCATCTCCACGCGCGCGGCGCGCAGAGCTTGCTCGTGGGTCATGCCCGTGCGCATTTTTTCCTGCGCGGCGGCTTCGATATAGCCGCGCAGCTCCTCGTCCATTTCGCGTTCCGCTTGTCTCTTGTGGAACAGGCTTCGAATCCCGCCGATGAAGTTTCCTGTGAATGACATCAAGCGCCTCCTTCGTGGCATTGCCTTCCAGACAATGCGGACGTAGGGGCAGGCCTCGCCCTGCGGCCCAAAGCCTCCGGGCGACGGCCGCCCCTACGTAACGGTATTTGGACGTCCGCGCTTGCAGCTTCTTACGACGCTTCCATGATCCGCGTAATGGCCGCGAGTTGGCGTGTCCACTCGACGGTCTCGGTTTTCAGTTGCCCGCGCCCGCGCTCGGTGAGCTGGTAATACTTGGCGCGGCGATGGTTCTCCGTGGGCCGCCATTCCGCCTTGATCCAGCCCTGGCGTTCGAGGCGGCGGAAGGCCGGGAAGAGCGACCCGGGGTTGACGCGAAATACTCCCCGGCTGATCTGCTCGATGCGCTGGGCGATGCCGTAGCCGTGCCGGGGCTCGGGCTGAAGCGTTTTCAGGATGAGCATGTCCAGCGTCCCCTGGACCAGCTCGGTGGCTCTTGGGTTCATCGGCTTCTCCTCTAGATGGTCAAGAGGAGCATACTCCCTTCCTCTAGATTGTCAAGAGGAATGTAAAAGTGAGGCTTTGGGGCGCTTTGTGGTGGGATAAGGGGCGGGGGATCGTGGGAACCAGCCGTTTGACTGAACTTCCTAACCTAATTGGGATATCCCCCGCTCT
>JASHTO010000257.1 GCA_030040515.1 Terriglobia bacterium | reverse complement strand
GCCTCCGTTGGGCCTGCCCTCCGCTGCGCCCTAAGCGCTCCGCCCTTCGGGCTCCGCAGGGCTCCGCTCCGGGCAGGCCCAACGGAAAAGCAAAAACCAGAACCAGAGAGGAAAAACACAAACCAAACGAAAAGGGGACACTTCTAATGAGCTAAGAAAGGGGACATTTCTAAAGAGCTTTGACAGCGCGGCAAAATCAGCTTGCGGGGCCGATGATCTTCACGGAAACTTTCGCGGCCACAGGACTGACAGCGAACGGCGCGAACACCGTGCCGTGGCCTACGGCGCTTCCCCAAGTGCCGGTGCGCGTATCCCTGACGCCCGTGGGCAATGGCGCTATAGGAGCGACTGCGAGCCTGGACACAAGCCAAGGCGCAACTGACCCGACCGGCGCGTTTGCGGGCGGCAAACTGGGCTTCGATGTGAACAATCTCTACTGCTACATCGGCAACGCCACGCAGCTTGTGATCGTCGCGGAATACGGTGGGGAGTGAGAGGGGAAAGCGATGGAGAAAATAGACCTGACCTTGATGTATGGTGACGGACCGCACGCAATCGTCCTGGCGGAGGCCGTCAAGAAGCGGATGGCAGAGCACAAGGAAAACTTCCAGACGGCAGAGCGGGCGGTGGTGGAGTCTCCCTGGGGCCTGAAGATTTACGAGGCCGCGCGCGCGGCGCGTCTGGTGAAAGATATGAGATTTGTTGACTGTGGGCCAGCCGTATACGTGACGTCTGGAGGCGTGATTTGCAAGGAGAAGATATGAGTGAGCCTGAATCCAATAGCCGGGCGCAAGGCGAAGTGCTGGCCAACAAATGGTCGGAACGCTCGCAGGCGAGCTGCCAGCGAGAAGCGGAAATACAGAAGAGGCTTGACAACTGCTCGGCCCGAATCCGCAACGACCAGCGGTTGCTTAAAGCCGCAGAGGAAAATCTGGAGCGGCTCACCCGGTCGGCGATTCTTGGGAGCAATGAATTCAGCGCTATGATCCCGAGTGCCGCCAGAGAAATCGAGGACCGCAAGCTGCGGATCGCAATCTTTGAGCGGGAGCGAGTAAAGATTCAGGCCGAGATTGACGCGGTGCGAACGGTGAGTCCCGCCGAAGCGAAAGAGCGGAGAGACAATCAGACGGCGCTGGCGATGCTGGCGACGGAACGGCTGGAGGTTGACCGGGCGCTTGCTGATACCTTCGCGGCGGCGCTGGCGCTGCTGCAAGAGCGCGCGGGAATGACAAACCGAATGCTGGCGCTCTGCCGCAAGATTGATTTCACGCTGGCGTTTGACGGCTTGGACAGTGACCGGTTTGACGCAGTGGCCGCATCATTGCCCTCTGACCTGATCGCCAAAAGCGAGCAGTGGGTGCGGTGGCTCACAGGAGTGGAACAGGGCGAAGCCTATGTCGTGGCGGATGAAACGCTCGTACTGCCAGAGACGTTGGCGAGCGCGAATTTCTATCGGCATGGCGACCGCGTGAGCTTGACGCTGGAGCAGTTGATGGACGTGCGGGAGACAGAAAAAACCACGATAGATCACGCCATCGAACAGCTCCCGGATGGGGGCTATCGCGCCGGCGCGAGGACGGAAATTGTCCATCGGCGCGTGGAAAAATGCGCAGAGGTGGCATAGTGGAATGTTCGGATCGGAAGTGTTGTGATCGTTGCCGGGCTACACCTATTCGCCTGGCAGAACCCCTTGCGTCCCCGAGGGAACTCGTTCTTGACCACGAGATGGCCATGCGCTTTCTGTGGGCGCACTCCAAGGCGGGGATTTACGTGTATGGTGTAGCCCACTTTTTTTAAGCGATTGATGGTAGCGAGTTTGAGAGAGGTAGGTATATGGCTCTGGAAACAGCAGTGGAAAAGAGAATCAAGGTGCAGCTCTTGCACCCCATCACGAACGATAATATCGAGTATTCGCGCGGCCTTCACGAACTGGATGAGGACTTGGCGCGCCTATTCTTAGCCCAGCGAGTGACAGGAGGTTTTAGGAAGCTGATCCCGGTTGCCATTGAGTGGACGGGGCAGCCTGGGGTTCCGAGAGGAACCACAAAGATCGTGGACTATTAGCGGTGAACAGCCTGCGCGCGCGTTCCCACGATGCCCACCAAGGACAGGGCGAGAGCACCAAACCAGGTAACGACAGTAAAGCCGAATAAGTTGAGAACGAAGACCCAACGCCTGAAAATCGGCGGTTGGCGGCGCACCATGGAAATTAGGAAGGGAAGGCAATAAACCAGAGCAAGCCACTTCATAGCGCACCTCGTGAGGCCAGTATAGCATGGGAATCAGTCAAACCTTAGGGCTGCTGTTTGAAATCAACGCCGATCCCACCCACGCCATTACAGCATTGCAGCTCCTGGAGGAAGAAATCGGTCAGAAGCTGGTGGCTTCTTTCGGAATCAGCACCGAAAAACTGAAGCAGTGGGGTGAAGCGACGGTGGCCGCAGTTGAAGATATCGCTGAGCTGGGCAAAGGACTCAGCGAGATCGGCGGTTTTTTGTTTGAAGCCGCCGAGCACGCCGCGCATTACGCCGAGGAGGTTGGCCACGTCGCGGAAAAAACCGGAGCGACGGCGGAGCAAATCTCGACGCTGAATTACGCCGCGCACATGGCCAACGCCAGCATTGAAGGCGGCAGTGGCGCGCTCGACCGCATGTCGAAAGCGCTGACGGGGGTTCCGGAAAGTTCTGAAGTTGTGAGTCGCGCGCTGGGTTTCCTGGCAAAAAACCTGGGAGATGTCCAGAAGGGCGCTGGACAGAATGTGGTCCTGGCGCTGAATGATCTGGGCATCCATGAAGACGACGTGCGAATTCGCACCGGGAACATGTCAGCGTTGCTGCCTACTCTGATCGAGCGCCTGGCGCAAACGGAAGATCGCATGCGCCGCGCGTCGGATGCCAGCGCGCTGTTTGGCCGCGGCGGCCGCGACTTGATTCCAGTTCTCGATCAGTTTGCGGGCGGCTTTAAAGCCGTGGAAGAGCACGCTCGCAAGATGGGAGTGCTCATCGGTGAAGATGATGTCCGTGCCGCCGATCAGTTCCTGGCCGAGCAGCGTGCCCTCACTGCAGAAATGCAAGGCTTCGCATTGACACTAGGTAAAGATGTCATGCCCTGGGCGATGTCCCTGTTGGCATGGTTACACAGCGCAAAAACTGAATTGGAAGCTGTGAGAGTGCGGGCCCTCGGCGTTAGCGAAGCCATGATGGGGCTGGCGACATCGGGTATTTCGCTTATTTGGGCTCACAAAAATCTACAGCACGCTACCCAACTTGAAACTAAAGCGCTCCAGGAAGAAACCAACTGGCTGGTCGAGCTTCAGAAGCAGATGCACGCCGCCGCGGTTGCGGCTATTCCGCAGATTGAAAATACCCAGGCCGCTGCTCAGGCTTCTGATGCAGAGAACCACGCGAACGCCGAGAAGATCACCGTCTATGACGGAGTCGCCATGGCGCAGAAGGCTTGGAACCTTGAGCTGGCGCGCCGCGCCGAGTTGCAGCGCCAGGCGGCCGCTGCCGACAAAGCGGAGTTTGAAATGCAGGCGATGCTGTTCCCCATCCAGCGGCAGGGAATACAGAACCTGCAAATCCTGAGTCCACTCGTTAGTGAGCAAACTGAAAAAAAAGTTCACCTGAACGAAGCGCGGCGGATGGAGATTCAGATTTCGCAGGACCTTCAGGAATCGTACAAAAAGGGAGTGGAGGCGGTCGGGCGCGATCTGCCGGCAGCGACGCAGAACCTTGCTGCCGGGCTGGCGCAGCTGATCGGCGGCCAGCGGGCTGCGGCGGCCGTGAAGGCCGTTTGGGAAACGGCGCGCGGAGTTGAATTGCTGGCGGAGGGAACCTGGCCGCCCAACCCAGCGGCTTTGGTCGCTTCAGGACTGCACTTTGAAGCCGCGGGAGAATTCGCCAAGATCGCGGGCACCAGCTCGCATCACCACGGGGCTGGTGCTGGCGGATCGGCGCGCGCGAGCGGCTACGGCTCAGGGCGCGGTTATCGCGGAGGAAGCGATGTTGGCCAGACCCTGGCGCAGGGCGCGCAAAGCGGGCGGTTTGATTCAAGCGGTGGCGTGATCGTGGTTCACGGCTCGACAGACCTTCACCAGTGGGTTGCCGGGCTTGTGAATGGAGCAGTGGATCGAGGCTTTACAGTGACCGCCACAAGCTCGCAGCGTGGCGCGCCAGTCGGGCACTGAGGGCGAAAAATACTAGCGCTTGTCTGGTGTTGCGGAACATCAGGCAGGCGCATTGGTGTCTCTAGGTTTTGACGGTGACACGAATTCTGGCCCATGCGCCGTGCGCCACGAATTCTGGCCCGTCTTGTGACACGAATTCTGGCCGCACATATCCCCTGTAAACCAGCGACGTGCACGGCTTGCATTACCTTACAGGAATTAATCATTCTTGTGGTGTCGATTCGCTAAAGGTTTCCCAGCCTGGGCCGATAATAAGACTTGGTTCAATTTCCCATGCACCGATGGTTCTCGATCCCGGCTCCGCGGACGGGAGGCCTGCTCGCCACTTTGCACCCGGCGAGATTTTTCCAGCCTTCGGAAACTCTGCGCCCCGCCGTGGGCCGCCGCGCACGCCCAGTACTTTGTTGTCTCTTGCTCAGTCTGGCGTCGGGACTCCACGCACCCGCGACGCTGGCAAATCCCGAAGAAGCCGGCGAGAGGCTAGCGCAAATGAGCCTGGAAGAGCTGGGCGAGATCAAGGTGACGTCCGTCTCGAAAGAGCCGGAAAAGATTCGCAAAACGCCCGCGGCGATTTTCGTGATCACGCGCGACGACATTCGCCGCTCCGGCGCCACCTGCATCCCCGAAGTTTTGCGCATGGCGCCCGGCGTGGAAGTGGCGCGAGTCGATTCGGATCACTGGTCGGTGGGCATTCGCGGCTTCGGCGGCGTGCTTTCCAGCAAACTTCTCGTGCTGATCGACGGGCGGAGCGTCTACACTCCGCTCTACGCCGGCGTCTACTGGTCGGTTCAGAACGTACCGCTTGAGGACATCGACCGCATTGAAATCATCCGCGGCCCTGGCGGCACGATTTGGGGGGCAAACGCCGTCAACGGCGTGATCAACATCATCACCCTCAGCTCCAAAGACACGCAGGGTGTGCAGACGCGCACCGGCGGCGGCAGCGTGGACAATGCCTCGGCGAGCGTCACCTACGGCGGCCACACCGCGAAGGGCCCCCAGGGGATGACCTACCGCGTCTATGCCATGGGATTCGACGATGGGCCGGAATTCCATCCGAACGGCGACAACTACGACTACTGGCGCACCGGACAAGTCGGCTTCCGCTCCGACTGGACCAGTCGGCACCACGATGCCTTCATGCTGCAAGGCGATCTCTACGACCAGCGGGCTGGCGACATCACCACCGTTGGCTCCTTCAGCCCGCCCGGCACCGCCGTCCTGGAAGGCATGGGTCAATTTTCGGGCGGTAACATTCTGGGCCGCTGGCAGCGCACGCTGAATAATGGCGACATCCAGGTGCAGGGCTATTACGATCACACCAACCACACCGAAACGCAATTTGGCGAAAGCCGCGACACTTACGACATCGATTTCATCCACCACCTCACGCTGAGCGGCCATCAGGATTTCATTTGGGGTCTGGGAGCGCGCGTCAGCCCGGCGCTTTTCAAGCAACTCACCCCCGCGCTCGATTTCACTCCCAACTACCAGACCGACACGATTTACAGTGGCTTCGTGCAGGATGAAATTCCACTCGCGCAGGACAAAGTTGAGCTGACCATCGGCTCAAAACTCGAGCACAACAATTACACGGGCTTCGAGGTTCAGCCCAGCGGGCGGCTGCTGTGGACGCCGGACCATCGCAACACGTTCTGGCTCGCCGCCTCGCGCGCCGTACGCACGCCCTCGCGCCTTGAGGAATCAATCGAGCTCGATGATTTCCTGATTCCCAAACCCCTGATTTACCTTCTGGTGCAGGGCAGCCGGAATTTTTACGCCGAACGGCTGATTGGACTTGAGGCTGGTTACCGCGCCACCATGAGCTCGCGCGCCTATCTCGATCTCGCGCTCTTTCGCAACGGGTACGATGACCTGTACGGTTACGGGACCGCCAGCGCCGCGATCGCTACCACCCCAGCGCCCGCGCATGAAGTCTTTATCGCGCCCATTGCCAACGAGACCAAGGGCGTCACCGACGGGTTCGAGCTTGCGCCCGAAGTTCAGGCCACATCCTGGTGGCGATTGCGGGGATCGTATTCCTTCCTGCATCTCAATCTGACCAGCAAGACTCCGAATCCCAACTCGCTGCAACTAGCGAACCTGGCAACCGACCAAGGCGAAAGCCCGCATCACCAAGTGATGTTCGGCTCCATGTTGAATCTGCCCGGAGGCGTTGAGTTCGACCAGGATTACCGCTACGTGAGCAGCCTGGTGGCAGAAAGCATCGGCAGTTACAACACCGCGGACGCGCGCCTCGCCTGGCACGCCACACGGCGGTTGGAGTTTTCCATCGACGGCAACAACCTGCTTCAGCCCCATCACCTGGAATTTCCCAACGGGGCCGGAATCCTGACGGGGATCAAGCGCTCAGTCTTCGCCAATATCACCTGGACATTTCAAAGCGGACGATAGGCCGCGCGTTCGCTGTAGCAGCGGTCTACGACCGTCGCACGGCGCTCATAGAGCGCCGCTACAGATTGCCAACCACTCAATTTTCTGCGGGCGTTTTGCTGACGCTGTCGATCACCAGCACGTCGATGGGGCCTTTGCGCAGGACGAGTTTGAGCCCAAGCTGTTGCTGAATGGCGGTGAAAAGCGAGGGAGCATCGGTAGAAACTGCGATAGCAGCCATGC